>JABMPK010000067.1 GCA_013203725.1 Candidatus Uhrbacteria bacterium
GTTTTGCTCATCGCGAAAGAGAATCCAACACCCAAGAGTGCAACTAAAGACAGTGTGAGAAAAAAATATCGCCCCAAAATCCAATGACGTGGCTTTGGGTCAGGTTGAAGCTCAAAGTGATCTTCAAGAAGATTGATGCGATTGTCTGACATTCAGGGGTAGTGTAGCGGAAAAAGGCCGGCGTGGAAAGGGGAGTTGAGTGGCGTTAGTAATTGTAAAATATACAGGCTCCAATATCTTAAATAAGCCTGATATTTGACCTTGTTATTTCGATTACACGAGCCGGATGGTCAATTGCTTGACAAAATGGCTAATTTATACTATATTCAGGTGTAGTTCATTAATAATTCCCTAGTTTAATCTTTGTTGAATGCAGCTTTTTGAAGCTATATCATGGCCTCAGTAAGCCGTATTCAACAAACAGGTCAGCCAGAATCTCACAGGTGTGGGAGAAAGGTAAGCCGACGGCGTATAGAAAAGGAGGCAAGCCAAATGGCCAGCCTTTACAGGATTGACAAGGGTACCGAACTCGAGCTCTTCCGCGTTCTGAACGGTGCGGGTTTAACGGCGGAGGAGGCCAAGAAGCTCAGCCAGCATCCGAAGACGGTGGACGACATGCTCGAGACCATGCGGCGGCACGAGGCCTTCCGCCTCGTCCACGGACGGTTCACTCCGTTCGCGGACAAGATCGCGATGGTGAAGGCATGGAACGGCGTCGACCCGAAGGATGTCACCGCTGCCGTCGAACTCGCTGACAGGAACGGTACTATTGCCGGCTTCAAGGCCGAGAGCCCGGACAATCCGCTCCTCGACCTGGTGATCGTACCCTGCCGTGAGAACGTTCCGACGACCCTGCTGTACGGGCGCAAGCACATGAAGGAGGCCTTCGACGGTCGGTTCGACGAGTGGGAGGTGGCCTACGCTCAGGGTGTCGACGAGAACCGCGTCAAGCTGATCCCGGGTGCCCGTGAGTTCCGGCCCAACACCATCGTGGTGCAGGCTGTTGACTTCGGAGCCAACTGGGATCTGGAGAACGGCAACGTTCTGCACGACGTTCAGGAGGCGCAGGCCGGCAAACTGGCAGACTTCGCGGGGCTCTTCAACGCCTCGCAGAGCCCGAAGTGGGTGGAGCAGATGGACGGCACGAACGTCCCTTACGCGATCCTCGCCGCTCTCCTGCTCAGCGTGCCGGATTACGACTCGTGGGCGTACTCGCCTGACGTCTGGCACGATGCCGGCGGGGCGAAGCTGCACGGCGACCACGTCGGCAGCCGGTTCCACGGGCACTCGATGGCAGTCGTCCGGGAGTACAAGAGCTAGGAACTTGAAAGCTTGGCGCTCGGAGGATCTTGGGACTTGGCACTGTCGCTCGCGGGCGACGTGCCTTGTCCCTTGACCCTTCGTTCGCGCCTGTCCGCCGTAGCTCGGTGAGCGAAGGTGGGAAGCGAACTCGCCACGTAGAATCGTTTTGCGATCACGTGGCACGGCGGCATCTGGACATGCGCTCTGAAGAGCGTCATCTCTCCCAGGTGCCGCTCTTCTTTTTCTAAAAATTGTGAGATAATACAAACGGAGAGTAGGTTAGTGAACTGATGTTCAGTCACCGTCGCTAAAGCTATGGCGGCCAGGCGGATATTAGTCACCGAAATCTCTTGCAATCCCAATATATCACCAGAATTTTGTTTTCTCTCGAAATCAAGAGTGTGTGATGTGGATTGACGAGTACTCCGCATTGCTTTTTGGAATCGGCCGTTGTTAAAACTATGTCTAGCAGGTTGACCTGCCAATGGATTGGGTTTCGCATAAAATTCAAAACATGGATGCGTCTATGTTTGGTGTCTTGGACGAAGGCGATGTGAAGAGGACGTGCCGAATTACGACTCGTGGACGAACTCGCCTAACGTCTGGCACAATGCCGACAGGGCGAAGCTGAACGGCAACCACGTCGACAACCGGTTCCACAGGAACTCGATGGCAGTCGTCCGGGAGTCCCCGTTAAAAGCAAAGGAGCGCGTTATTGCGCTCCTTTGTACTAACCAGCGTGCTTTATCCATCCGCCAAGCATTTTACCCGCTTCAACAAGTCTCGACTCAGTCTTCAAATACTGAACATTCGTAATGCATTTACAGTCTTTCGATAACCGAACAAGAAGTTTGGTGAGATCGATTTTTGCACTCGCTTGTTTTAAATGTGGTAATTTGTCCGTTGTCTTTGCAGATGAGGCAGCAGAGAGTAGAAGTCCGAGGATGTCGAGCAGGTGTTTAGAAACCATTTCTCCAAGTGTGTACCGTTGTGTCTTGGGGAACTTTATTAAAACTTCATTCCACACCACGTAAGTATCGTAAAGTGTATGAACAATCGGTATGTCGCCAGGACCTCCACCGAGCAACTTTCGCTCTTTCCTATTGGTGCGGGGGGGGGTTAGAGATATTGGTATTCATAGGTCAGATTATTATGATTTATTTTCGCGGATCACTTCAATAGAAAACCTTTTTATCGCATGGGAGCGTTTTCGTAAAGGCAAGCGAAGTCGACAAGATGTAATGTTCTTTGAACGATATCTTGAAGATAATCTGTTTGCTTTGCAAGCTGAGCTTGCCTCGGGCGTTTACCAACATAGTCCCTATGATCGATTTACCATTCATGATCCAAAACAACGAACTATTCACAAGGCCGATGTGAAAGATCGAGTTGTGCATCAAGCAATTGTAAACGTAATCGAGCTAATCTTTGAAAAAAGATTTATTTATGACAGTTATTCCTGTCGGGTAGGAAAAGGTACGCATGCTGCAATACGACGTCTACAAACTTTCCTTCGTAAACCTTCTGCGAACAACACGAGGACAATCTATGTATTGAAGTGTGATATAAGAAAGTTCTTTGCGAGTGTGAACCATGAAACGCTCAAGAAATTAATAATCCAACGGGTAGATGATCCAAAAACATTAGACCTCCTGACTGGTATTATTGAAAGCTTTTCCACGTCACATGGAACAGGGATTCCTCTTGGCAACCTTACAAGTCAATTATTCGCAAATATCTATCTTCACGAGCTTGATTGGTATGTAAAACAGGAGTTACGTGTAAAACATTATATTAGATATTGCGATGATTTCGTATTGTTGTCTTCTTCTAAACACGAATGCTTAGCATGGGTAGAATTAGTAAATGCGTTTTTGAAGGAAAAACTTAGTATGCAACTCCACCCGAACAAAATTAGCGTTAGAACGTGGACGCAAGGTGTGGATTTTTTAGGCTACGTAGTTCTGCCTCATTCAATAATTATTCGTCCCTCAACAGCGCGGCGTGCACTTCGTTGTTCGAATACAGAAAATAAATCTTCGTATCTTGGCTTATGTAAGCATGCGGATGCTTACAGGTTGGAGAATGCAATAAAGAACGCAACTTAAAGCAGTCTCCTTCAGCCCCTTGATTTTATCAAAAATACGTGGTATACTGCGGCTATTCATAGGTTTTACACATGAAATGGAAAAAGCGAGATAGCACCGATGAGGGGCTGGATCCACAGGATTCAAACTCAGTGGTTGTTAAGATATTTGGACCCACTATTGGTGGGATCCTTTTATTCATTATAGAGATAGTTCAGATTGTTGTAATAGCCGCAGCAATCATAATCCCAATACGTTTCTTCCTCGTTCAACCATTTTACGTGAGAGGAGCATCTATGGAGCCCTCCTTCTATGATAGAGAGTATCTGCTCATAGACGAAATATCGTATCGCTTTTCAGAGCCCCATCGAGGCGACGTTGTCGTGTTCCGATACCCAAGAGACACAAGCGAATTCTTTATCAAGAGAATTATCGGATTACCTGGGGATACGGTTGATGTCAAAGGTGGTAAAGTTATTGTGACAAACGAAGATAACGAGGGCGGGGCGGTACTGGAGGAAGAATACACAGATCACGTGGTGACGCCTGGGGACGATCACGTCAAGCTCAATCCAGATGAGTACTTCCTGATGGGAGACAATAGAACAGCAAGCATGGATTCAAGAAGCTTTGGTCCGGTGAAGGAAGAATACTTTGTCGGCAAGGTGTGGCTAAGAGGATTACCAGTGAGCTCGTTCTGGGTTTTTGACAGACCAGTTTATGACGAAATTATCGTTGAATAGATCAACTAACTGTATATATGGCAACTGAAAATAAGGAAGAAGAGACAGCGGTGAAGAGAGTGAAGACGCCCGAGACGCTTCGAGGAATGAAGGACATTCTTCCAGATGAGCAAATATATTGGGAGTACTTCAGACGCAGAGCACGAGAGATTTCCGAAGCATATAGTTTTGGACGTATTGACATGCCGATTCTTGAGGACGAGAAGTTGTTTGTTCGTACAGTTGGAAAGCAGACAGACATTGTAGAGAAGGAGCTTTATAATTTTGTAGACAAGGGGGAGTCAAAGGTTGCTTTGCGACCAGAGGCTACTGCGTCTGCAGTGCGTGCGTACATCAATCACGGAATGTTGAACCTTCCACAGCCTGTAAAGCTTTGGTACATGGGGCCAATGTTCCGATATGACCGTCCACAATCTGGACGATACCGACAGTTCCATCAGTATGGTTTGGAGGTAATTGGTGGGGCAGATGCGGTTATTGATGCTCAGCTAATTTTGATTGCAATCAAATTGTTTGAAGACATTGGGTTGAAGGTTAAGGTTGAGATTAACTCCATCGGTACTGCGGTAACTCGTCAGGAGTATAAGATAGAATTGGTTGCGTATGCTCGAAAGCATCGTAAGGAGTTGTGTGAAGACTGTACGCGACGTCTTGCACGAAATCCTTTGCGACTTCTTGATTGTAAAGCAACTGGTTGTCGTGCCGTCATGAAGGATGCGCCACAGATCTTGGATTGGTTGGATGATGATTCGAAGCAGCACTTCATGACGTTGATTGAGTACTTGGATGAGATAAGTGTTCCGTACGTATTGAACCCACACCTAGTGCGTGGACTCGACTACTACAACCGAACAGTGTTCGAAGTCGTGCCAGACCGTGGGGACGACGTTGAGTTGGGGTCACAGTCAGCTCTCGCGGCAGGTGGTCGCTATGACGGACTTGTTGAGCAGCTTGGCGGAAGGGAGGAAACTGCAGCTGTTGGCTTGGCGATTGGTATTGAACGAGCGATTTTGGAGATGAAGCAGCAGGGGGTTGAACCACCACCATTGCCACGACCCGATATTTTCTTTGCACAGATCGGTGCAGAGGCACGTCGTCTAGCTTTGCGACATTTTGAGGAGGTTCGCGCGGCAGGATTCAATGTGGTTGAAGCGTTTGGAAAGGCGAGCCTGAAGGCTCAGCTGGAAGCATCAAACAAGGTGGATGCTCGGTTCACGATCATTCTCGGACAGTTGGAGGTTCAGGACGGCACTATTATCGTTCGCGATATGGAGTCTGGGGCTCAGGAGACTATTCCAATGGACCAGATGCTGGATTATCTAAAGAAAGAGATGGCTCGGAAGTAAAGAATGCAAACTTTGACCAACCTTGGTGCTTTCCTTGACTTATTCAGTGTATATTGCTAGTATTGCACCATTGTTGAAAAGAGGGAATATATTATTATGGCATTTGATGTAAAACGAAAACAAGGAGAAAGCTTTGACGGAATGTTTCGACGTTTCCAACGTCGTGTACAGCAAGGTGGACTTATTAAGGAAGTGCGCCGACGCAAGGTGCGGGACGATATACCAAATCAGAATTTGGTTAAGTTCAAGAAAGTGCGTGGCATGAAGATTGCTACAAAGCGTGCTTGGTTGATTAAGACCGGAAAGAATACAGAAGACGATTTTCGACGAAAACGAAGACGATAATGGACAGCGACCGTGCCCTTTGCGAAGGGTGTGGTCGTTTTCTGTTATAATGCAAGGAGTATTTTCAATTGATCAAGATAGCAATTTTCAAATGAATTGAAATTCGTAAATTGATTCAATTGGCAAATCACTTGAAAATTGCCAATTTGTCTATTGAAAATAACTCAAGAATCTTTATTAGCAAAATAATATGACACTGCAGGAAAAAATTCAGGATCGATTACGCGCGGCTATGAAGTTGAAGGATGCGGACGTTGTGACTACATTGCGTGGTGTGCAAGCTGCGATCAAGAACAAGGCGATCGATCGTGGTCGCGATCTTGAGGATAGTGAGGTTATAGAAGTGTTGAAGCATAACGCAAAACAGTTGGCAGACTCGATGGAAGATTTTGTTAAAGCTGAGCGAAAAGATTTGGTCGACAAAACAAAGCATGAGATGGAGTTGATGAAAGAGTTTTTACCGACACCGATGGAGCGCGCTCAGATCAAGGCTCATGTAATCAAGATAGCGACAGACATTGGTGCTACGACTTTGAAAGATATGGGAAAACTAATGGGAGCTGTGATGAAAGCAGCCGGAGCAGCGGCAAGCGGTGACGACGTGCGTGCAGAGGTTGAGGAATATCTAAAGGAGAAATAGGTGTTTTAGAATAGAGAATTGGGAATAGGGAATCAAGGGACTGGGGCTGTGTGCCCCAGTTTTTTTCTTCTGATTTATCTCAGGCACCCCGATTCCCAATTCTCTATTCCCAATTCAAATCTAGCTCTAACAAACTTGTCCCCAGGTAAGCTCGTATGTAAGTGCTAATTCCGGTAAAATAGAACCATTATTGGCCATTTCCATGCTTAATTGGGCACGACAGAACATACGTCCGTTTCTATACATCGCGGCAGGCGCCTTGATGTTGTATTTTGTGTTTGGAACCGAGGTAGCGTCGGCGCAATTAGACAACCTTGCAGACGTTGGAGCGGCTACTGGATTAGGTAACGAGGACCCGCGAATTATTATCGCGCGGATCATTCGTATCGCCCTCGGGTTTGTTGGTGTCATTGGAGTGATACTGGTGATGTACGGAGGATTCCTTTGGATGACCTCGAAAGGTGACCCTACAAAGATTGAAAAAGCAAAACAGATTTTGATCAACGCGGGTATTGGAACTGTGATCATATTGTCAGCACTTGCTATTACACAGTTTGTTTTAAGCTCGTTGTTGGCGGCTACGGGATACGGAGAGAGCACAGGGTTCGACGGTGACGCAGAGATCATTACGGCATTTAGCCAAGCGCTTGGAAACGGAAACTTGGATTCTCACTACCCACCACGAAACGCGGTAGATATTCCACGAAACACAAATATCGCAATTGCATTCAAGATCCCTGTATATCCTGGATCGTTCATGGACGGGTACTCCGGTGATCCAACGGCAATACTTCCAGTAGATACCGATGCTATCAAGGTTTATGAAACGAGCCTTGGCGACTCATCTGCGTTGACCAACGTCAATGTCGCTATCACAGCTAACTTGCAATCAATCGTACTCGACCCGCAGGTATTCCTTGGGAACTCGGAGACCAATACAAACTATACAGTCGAGATCACAGACACGTTATTATTAGATGATGACGGTAGTCCAGGTGTTGCTGCTATCGGCGCTGGATATATATGGACCTTCAATGTGTCGACTGAGATTGATGTTACGCCGCCTCAGATCTTGAGCGTAGTTCCTTTTCCAGACTCCACGAATCCACGAAACATCTTGGTTCAGATAAACTACTCGGAGGCAATGAATCCTGTTTTTGCATCCGGCTTCTATCCAGATCCAAGCGCATCGCCTAACTTCACGAAAATCAAGGTAGTTGACAATGCTGTTTTGGGACCTGCGGATCCGATTGTTGAAGGGGAGTGGAAGCTGGTTAATCAGTTCAGCTCGTCGGAGTTCGTGACATCGGAGGCGTGCGGAATCAACTCTTGCGGTGAGACCATTTACTGTTTACCAGAAAATGCAGCTTTAACAGCAACAGCTTTGGCCGCAACGCTAGGACCGGAGCCTCCAGCGTCAATTTTACTCGCCGATGGACTGGTTGATATGTCGGGCAACTCGCTCGACGGAAGTGGAGATGGTATTGCAACGGGGCCGCTCACTGACTCGTATACATGGGACTTCGCAACGACAAGCGAGATAATGCTTGTTGAGCCAAGTATTGTTTCTGTAAACCCAAGTTTCCTTCAGGGTAATCCTGCGGCGGACGTCGCTTTTGACCAGCCGATTTCGGTAACGTTTGATCAGCTCATGTCATTAGCCACTATGAACTCAACAAATGCAATACTTAAGTCACCTACACAACAGCTTTGGTTTACATTCTCTTCAGCGATGATGAGCATTACAGACCCTCATCCTCTTCCGTTGATTCCGGCGGGTCCTATCAACGTAACAGAAACAACAATTCTGCACGGAATTTTTACAGCCGACAGAGTGTATGGTGGAGAAATGACATCTGGACTTCGCAGCATATACCAAAACTGTTACACGCCTTCAAAGAGTGTTACTTGTACAGGAGCAGGCGGCAACTGCTGTGCAGATATTGCGCATGGCACCTTGTGCGAGTACCCGCTTTATTCAATACCTGGACCACTACCACCGGCTTAAACTATGAAATGGAATAAGTCACATCTGTATACACTGCTAATCGTGGGGGTAATGCTCGGCGGTGTTTTGCTATTTGGAGATGTGGCGCTAGCTCAGCCTGATCTCGGCTTGGATGGAATTGACACTGGCCTTGGAAACCAGGACATTCGCATTATCATTGCGAATATTATCAGGGCACTACTTGGATTCCTTGGAATACTTGCAGTCGTCATTATCATGTACGGAGGTTTTGTATGGATGGGCGCAATGGGGTCACCGGAAAAAGTACAGAAGGCTCAAAGCATCATCATCAATGGTGTCATTGGGTTGGTTATCATCCTGTCTTCATTGGCTATCACGCAATTTCTTATAAACGCAATTGGTGGCGCTACTGGTTTAAACACATCCTCTACGTCGCCAACGAGCTCAAGCGCTCCGACGGGAACCAATACATTCAATAACGGCTTTTCTTTAAACTCAGTATCACCATCTGGAACAATAGGGATACGCAATGCTCAGGTGCGAGTCAGGCTGTCGTCACCAGTTGATCGTCTCACTGTTGGTGACAACGTAGTCGTGCGGCCTGTTGGTGCAACTACTCCAGAGGCTGGAACTATAGGTTATGCAGCGAGTGACACTATCATCACATTTACACCATCGACTCCGTGTCCGCTACCAAACTCGAGCGAAGGTTGTTTTGACTACGACGATGTTACCGATGCCGGTGTAGCGTACGAGGTTTTGTTGTATGGCGGGCTTAGAGGTACGAACGGTTTAACGCTTGCCTGTGGACCTGCTGGATGTAATCCCGCTGGATCTTTCGTGACAGGGCCTTTGGTTGACCTTACTCCACCGTCGGTAACAATCACTTTCCCATCAAACGGAGCTGGTGTCAGCTTGAACCCAGAAGTGCCTATTACCATACAAGTGACTGATGATTCTGGTGTTGCGGATGTTGAAGCGTTGGTAGACTCGGCGACAGTCGGAACTGACGCGCCATCTGTGTCGGCTCCAACTTTTGCCGGTACGGTTACCTGGATAGACACAGGCTTGATTGCGCAGTCTACGCACATCCTTGATGCTATCGCGACAGACATCGCCGGACGATCGGCGGATTCGGCAAACATCAGCGTGATCGCTCGACCAGAACACTGTTTTGACGGCATTGCTAACTTTGGTGAAAGTGACCCTCCCGGAGATTGTGGAGGTGATCCAACAAGTTTGGATTATTGTGGAGCATGTGCAGATTCAGATTGTTTTACAAATGCAGACTGCTCAGCTGGCCTTCAGTGTATTGATGGTGCATGTATTTTGTTGCCAGAAATTTTGGGAGTGTCTCCAGCTGATGGTGCTGTTGGTAACTTTATTACAATTTCAGGAATAAACTTTGGAAACGCATCGGGTTCCGTAAGATTCTTGGGTGACCCAACAGACCCGTCAGACGACCTTACAGCTGGACTCGCGTGTTCAAACTCCTGGTTAGACGACGAGGTGATAGTTGAAATACCGGATCCGGCTACTGTGGGACTTACACCCGCTACATATCCAACAGGGCCAATTGAGATTGGTATATTCAATGGGGAAGTGGACGCGACCAATGACGCATTTGGTCCACTGATTGATTTTGAAATTAATACAATTGAACGACCAGGGCTATGTAGTGTTACGCCACAACAGGCAGCTACAGGGGACGTTGTTGCATTGGCTGGAACAAATCTTGGAGACGGAACTGGGTCATTTGTATTCTTTGATACAGCTATCGTGTCTGCAATATCGAACTGGACCGAGACTGTTATATCGGCAGCAGTACCAACGTTGACCTTGGACCCATTCCTGAAGCCGGTAAGGGTACAAAAGGGACTAGAGTATTCAAACCCAGTATCGTTTGGTATAGACCCTCCGGACTTGGGCCCAACGCCCACGATTCAGTATATTGACACAGCTTCTGCTCCAATAGATGGAATGGTTACAATCTTTGGATCAAACTTTGGCTTCCAGGAAGGGAACGTGATTTTTACAGATCCAACAACTAACCGCATCGCATATGGTAGCAATGCTTTCCCGGCTGAATGTGCTGGTGGAACTTGGAATACTTCAAGCATCACTATTAAGATTCCTAGCGCATATAGACCAGTTGATGCAGTTGAGCCATTTGCGCCAGGGGCGTTCAATGTGCACATTGTGCGAACGGACAGCGCGAAAAGTGATCCTGTCGGTTTCACGGTTTCGGCGGGGCTTCCTGGCCCTGGAATTTGTCGTGTCACACCGATTTCTGGTCCTGAAAATATTATTGTCGATCTTTATGGAGAAAACTTTGGCTCCTCGTCCGACACAGTAACATTCACAGGTGGAACGGCTATCAATATGCCAATGTGGACAGACGGCCATATCCAAGCAACTGTCCCGTTGGCCGCTACAACCGGTCCGATGTCTGTAACAGCTGCCACTGTCACGTCTAACCAGGTTGCGTTTGAAGTTGGCGAATGTGCAGTGTCGCCTAACTCGTGTCAAACATCGTATAGATGTTGCTCAAGCACCTTGTCGTGTGAGTTAATACTTTCAGATAATAGCGAGTGTGACCTTGCAATACCAACACCCACAAACTATCTTTTTGAGTGGGTAACGGGTCCAGTGCCAGTTGTGCCAAGAGTAAAAATTGCATGTCAGGCTTTGGAGATTGTCGACCGTACCGTTAGCCCAACACCGTGGGGTGGGCGAGTGGGTGGAAGCGATGTTTGTATAAACTCATTGGTCTCAGCTGAGTTTACAGTCAATGTTGATAATATTGGCGCATCAACTGTGACGGTAAATGAATGTATAGGAAGTGATGCTGACGATCCGTGTGATGAGCTCGGGCTAGACATAGTCGGAGCATTCAATATTCAGTCAAACTGGTTCTCCTTCAACCCAACTGTTGATTGGACACGCGATACTACTTACCAAGTACAAATTAATACGGGCATTGTAGCTTCTGGTGATGGAGGGTTGCCAATGTCTGCTCCTTTTGTGTGGGAGTTCAAGACAAGGGACTCAGTTGAGCCTTGCGAGATTTCTGCTATTACAATGTTCCCGGGTCGGCATACTTTAACAGAACAACGTGATGCTGACGCAGATACAGAAGGAAACGAGCGTGTTGGGATTACGGCTACAGGTATCGGCGACGATATTTGTGTGCTTCTAGACATCTCGAGCGAGTCCATTGCATGGACGACTGCGAATAACACCGTAGTGCCAGGTCCTTTTGCACTCGAGCTTGCAGCTGGAAATACCAACGCGGATCAGGTAGCTATTGCGCTTGCAGAAACAGTTACGTCTTCAGTGTCTGTGTTCGCTACACTTATTCTGCAAAACGTGGCGGGATTGAGTTTGATAAATGTTAACTTTACCGATCCCGTAGTTCAAAACTACTGGCCAAATTGTGATGTTGCATGTATTAACGCCCAGATTGGAGCGCAGTTTAACGTGCCGATGCTGCCTCTAACGACATCGAATGTACATCTAGAATCATGTTTAAATGAATTTTGTGCTACTGGAAACTCTCCTGTAGTCATTACATTGCCTCCTTTGACAAACAATGGGAAGGACCAAATTATCGACCCAACACCAGAGCTAATTGCTGGAATGTTTTATCGCGTCACTATTGATGGCTCAGCAAGATCTGTATCCGGTGCTGCGCTAACAGGTATGAACTACGATGGGGACACCAGTTTCTCTTGGGTATTCCGTGTAAATCCAGACGGTGCTTTTTGTACCGTGGACCGTGTTGAGATGGCTCCAGATAGCGCGACAATGCGAGTTATAGGGGAGCGGCAGGCCTTCGCATCAACACCATACGGCCCACCAGATTCATGTTCAGACGGTGGCCAGCGTTTAGAATGGTCTGATTATAATTGGGCATGGGCGTCGTCGCAAACGTCAACTGCATTCTTGCTAGGGACTACAACTCCTGGAGACTTTGACCTTGGTCAAAATCAAAGCTGTAACGGTTCGTGTTTGTTGAACGGTTCTGTTTCAGGAGTGTCGGTATGTGGAAACGGTGGAGCGTGTACCTTGGATTCCGAGTGCTCATTTAATGAGACGTGTTCAGGCTCAGGTTGGTGTATTGAGTACGGAGAGCAGTGTGACGACGGAAATAATCTAGACGGCGATGGTTGTACCTCCAGCTGTGTTTGGGAAGGTACAGATTCTTGCGAGGCAAGCGCCTGCTCAATTACAAGCACTGTTTGTACAACCGACACAGACTGCGAATATGGTGACACGAATGTTTGTGTTATCGACCCGAACTCTATAGTAGCAAGCGTTTGTGCGATTACTGGTACTGCGTGTACGGAGGATGCAAGCTGTGAGCTGGTTGGTGGATCGTGTGAATTTATTGGAACTAACTGCTGTGGCAATGGTGTCGCTGAACCATTTGAGGAATGTGAGGATAGTAATACTGCGAATGGTGATGGTTGTTCTGAGCGTTGTACAAATGAAGGTTCGGCGCTAGTCGGTGCAACTTGTGGTAACTTTGACATTGCGCATAGCTCCATCATAGGTGGAGAAGAATGTGACGATGGCAACACGGTGGGAGGTGACGGTTGTTCCGGAGTTTGTTTGTGGGAGGGATCGAGTTCTGCAAGTCTTGGCGTATGTGGAAATGGTGTAATAGAACCTGGAGAAGAATGTGACGACTCCAATACATCCAATGGAGACGGTTGTACCAATAGATGTATTTACGATGGTGGAGTTTTGTGTGACCCAAGCTCACCAGTCTCTCCATGTTGTGGAGACGGTACGGTAAATGACTCTAACTTCGAGCAGTGCGACGGAGGTGCTACTGGAGAAGAAGGATGCACGGCTTCCTGTTTATTGCGCGGGTCATCAATTGAATACTCTATTCCTTCAATCTGTGGAGATGGTTCAGCAGATTTCGGGGAGCATCCTTTGTGTGAGAGTAATGTCGGTGATGGCCGCATCGACGGAATTCAGTACGCCGAAGTTTCTACGCTTTTAGCTACTCAACTTGTTCCAACGGATGGTCTATATACAACCGATATAACTGCACGCGCGGTCGTTACTCAACCAAAGACTGGTACAGCTGTTTTGAATGTTGAGTGTTCATGCGAAGCGTCATTGGATTGCCCCACAGCAGGCGCGCAATTTGCGTGTGGAGTTGTGTCTGGATGTTGTTCAGCTCGACCAGAACTACCGACGTACCAGCCGGTTAACGCGGCAATTGATCAGTGTCGTAACGTTGAGGTACGAATAATTTTTGAAGAGCTCATGGATCATAGCTCTATGTATTCTGCTGATGAAGTTGTAGCAAATTCTGTGACTGGTCAAGATGAACTTATTCCGGGGACTGCGAATATTTTACTTCAAAACACTGACGCTTCTACTGCAGAGGACTGTGAGGAATTGAGTGGCCACACCTACCTTGCAAAAGCGCTAGTTGATATTGAGTATCTGCCGCAGTTTGCAAACGATTGGTTGACTGACATATTGCGTTGGATTCGGCCAGCAGCTCGCGCGCTACCACAAGGTTGCTATATTGACGCAGCACCAATCACGACAGATATAAACGGACATACAGAAGTAGTGCTACGTTATACTGCCGCACTTGCTCCAAATGCCAACTACTCAATCTCTTTGATTGGTGACGCGAACCCATTCGATGCAATTGAGGAGGGTGTGCGAACAGTTTCTGGCGCAGGTTATAACGCAGACGGCTTTGCCTCCGCTGTTATTGACTTTTCAGTATTCTCAACACAGGCAGAAATTTGTGAGCTGAACTACGTCAGCATGGTTGATACGGAAGGTAACGGCGTCTTCAACACTGCAGACGACTCTCACTTGTTCCAGGTAGCTGGTATGTCACAGCAAGGAGCGCAATTAGTTAATATTATTCCGATCACGGGCGTTTATGACTGGGACTACACGTGGACAGTGCCAAGTACATCTGAAATTATTGAGCTTGACGGCACGAGTGTTAATGATTATGAGGAGGGCGTGTCTAGTTTGCAGACAAATGGGCAGGAGTATGTTTCTGCTATCGCGACTATAACTGATGATAGTTTCTTTGACCCTGACACTATTGGTGACACTGTTGGGACATCTGCGCTTACTTGGGTATATATATGTGAGATTCCTTGGCCAGGGGATAAAGATAGCGACGGTTTATTTGATCAGTTCAAAGACACTTCTGCGAATGTAGTAGGATTGTCACAACCTCCTTCTGTTGGACAATTCACTAATTTCCAAACGGGATACTGTCGTGCAGTTGTTGCTCCGGAACCAGAGATAACCACAACTACTGCATCATTGGGAATTTCTGTCGCAAATGCGCAGGCTCAAGTCGATGTGCTTCCTAACTTTATAATCTCAGAGCCATCGGTGTTCACACGAACCGACGTGGTCCGCGATATCTTCCTACGCCATCCAAGCGCGGCAGAGGTTATTGGTATACGCGTCCTGGAGAATCCAGACTTCATGCCACTACAGCAGTGGTACGCCGAGCAAGGATTTACCGGGGCTCCAAAGGCTACAGTTGTTGCTGGATACAATGCAATATCGGACGGCCGAACAATTTACATCAATGGAGTCAACAGAGATCCTGCTGGTAATCTTGAGCCGCTAATTTACGTAATTTCATACAGTGAAAATGCGGGTCCAGAAACTGTGGAAGTGTTTAATCAGATAGTAGACAATTTTAGTCTGCATGCTTCGACCACAGTTGATGAGATAGTGACGAACACACAGATATGTATGGATACCGACGGCATAGTCGACCCACCTGGCACATCTTTATTCTATGGATGTTCAACGGATCTTGAATGTGTGAGTCGAGCAGGCGATCTGGACGCTTACTGTGATGCAGATGCAGACAAGATCAAGCGCGACTTTTCACGGTTCGAGGACTTGCGCACTATAGAAGCCATTGCTTCAAACTACGGTGACACTCATCGCCATTGTTCAGCGACAACGAACTTGATCTGTATCGAAGATTCAAATTGTCCAACGAACGAAACTTGTAATGCGGATGTTCCGCTACTTGATGCCGGTACATTTATTCGCGGTTGGTCAACCAGTGCGTGGCCATCATGGGGTGCAGAGCTTGGAAACGAGCTTGCGTCAGGATTGCCGGTTGACCCGGTCAACCGATTTGGAATCTGCTCACCTCAGCCAGGGATTTGTTCTACGAGTTCGGCAATATCGTGTACTACCGACGACGACTGTCCATCTACGCCAGCTACAGAATTTGATGCTGCAACTTCTGAGACATGCCTGAACTCAGGATTTGACTCGGCAACATGTTGGGACGGCAATGAGTCGATCCATCAGTGTCCAGCGGACTCCCATGTTTACCGCTACCAGCGATCAGGAATAGAGGGCTACACGTTGGCGGTTGACCTTGAAGCAACTGATTTTGAATGGACAGATGCATTCTCACCATTAACAGTAACGGATCCAACGGATGCTCAGCCAATTTTCTTGGTTGGCGGTCTTGACGCTGTTGGAACTCCGGCTATTGCTAACACGTGTACAGGATCACCAAACTATGGAGATTCTCAGGTTTGTGGTGATGGTGTAATAGGAGGAGTAGAAATTTGCGAGCTTGGGCAGACAAGTGTTGAATCTTGCACGCTTGGTCTAGACACTGGCGTTCAGGTTACTAATTGCGCTTCGGACTGTTTGAGCTTTGTATCAACTGCAACTCAATGTATTCCGTTCTCGTGTGGAAACGGTGTGGTTGAGGGTGTCTGTGACGATAATCATGCTATTTCATGCCTTTCCGACGCTGTATGTGGTGCGGATGGTCCGTGTATATTTGACTATTCTGTCGCTGGCGTTGAGCAGTGTGACGACGGTGAGTTTAACGGACTCTACGGATACTGTGGAACTGATTGTACAAATAATGCGACAACGTCTTTGCAATGTGGAAACGGTGTTGTGGAAGGCCCTGAGACTTGTGATTGTGGAAATAATGCAGCAAGCATGTTGATATCGGGATGTGCTAACGTAAACGGAGTATACGACGCTGACGGAAATATTACCGGAGATAGTTGTGCTTGGAACTGTATAGGTCCAGCGCCATTCTGTGGTGATGGTATTGCAACAGGGGGCGAGCAGTGTGATACGGAGTTTGAATCATGGGAGGGCGCGTTGTGTGTTGGGACAGAATCGCCTTGTTCAGACAATTCCGACTGTCCTACAGGAGTTCTGTGTGGAAATGATTCAACGCTCAGCAATGTAGCTCTTCAAGCATGCCCTCAAGCTGGATTCTGTTCTGGTGGTGACCACCCAGGTGATGCATGTAATGAGTTGACAGGTGATTTGACAGCGGCTTCTGGAAACTGTGCAGACGCCAATACTACAGCTGGAAACCCAGGTGTTTGTACAACTTTCGATACTATCAGAACACGATCATGCACCCTTCCGCCAGCAGTGACTCAATGTAATTGGGCAACTTGGTCCGGCTGCGAACAGCAAGGAGCATGTGGAAACGGCATTCCAGAAGCGGGCGAAGAGTGTGACGATGGAAATAGCGTAAACACAGATTCCTGCACAAACGTGTGTCAATCTAACGTCTGTGGCGACGGATTCCTTTACCCAGCACAAGAAAGTTGTGACCTTGGTACAAGCAACGGAGTTCTCTGCGATCCTTCATACAGCGGAACATGTAGTTACTGTACGCCGTCTTGCTCGTACCAGACTTTGACAGGTGGATACTGTGGCGATGGCGAGGTTCAGGCGAGTGGTGGCGAGATTTGTGACGGTAGCGCGCCTTTGCACTGGGTTGTTAGTTTGGCGAGTGATGCAAACTATGGAGATGTTGGAGGTGTTTGCTATGTGTTTGGTGCTACTCTTGATGCTGATAGTAATACAACATTCGAATCGAGGTGTCGCCCAGTAGGTGCTTGTAACGGTGGTGAAGATAACGGTGATACATGTATACCGGGTATATTTCCATATACTGCAATTAACGCATGCGCAGGCGGAAATACGTGTGTAACCCAGCAATGCGACAACGGTTGCGGGTCCGCATGTCCATTCAACTACCAGACAATTTATGCGCAAGCAACGGAGTCCTGGACAGATACAGACGCGCCTTTGGTTGGTGCGAATCCAACAGACACGGTTACACTATTCAGCTCGTCTAGTGCTGGCGAATGCTTTAGCAGCAATATTGACTTCCAGGGAATTGCTTGCCACTCGCATGCAGAATGTGGTGCTGGGGGTATTTGTGAGAATAATACTGCGCCAGATTATGCGAGTCTGACTGTGCCAGAATGTTCTGTAGCATCTGGTCTCCAAGCGGACGTTAGCTTTAACTTTAATTACCGGCCGTTAGAAGTGGTGTTTGTGCTGGACTATTCTGGGTCTATGGGTGCCGGTATGATTCCAAACGTATGTGAAAGTAATGATAAATGTAGCTTGACTCCAACGGTAAACTGTAACGAAGAGACTGAGGATGTTGACTGCGTTATCCAGAGCCCAACTAGAGAAGAAGCGATGGAGGCGGCTGTAGCTGAAGCTGTTGAAAAAATTATAGAGGAGTATCCAGGGCCAGATCCACGTATTGGTCTGGTTACCTTTGGGGGTACTGGCAACCTAGACGAACCGAACGTAGCAGATGCCTGGCATCCATGGCTCGATATTAGCGGTGTTTCTAACTATAACTCATTATGGGGCACGGGTGCTAGCGCGGGTTACTGTATTGAACCTTACAGAGCGAGTGATTCCACTGATAAGTATGACTACGCTCTTCCAGATGAATGGTCTGATATTGCAGGAAACGGGGAAGGTATATCAGGAGAACCAACAAGTACGTCCGCTTGTATACGTTTCTGGCCAGACAATGACTATGAATCACTTGACCTAGCTATTGCAGGCCTACCAGAGAACGGTGGTGGAACACCAACAGCCGCAGGTCTGAACCGTGCTATGTACATGCTCCAGCAATTTCCTGCAGATCATGAGCGTGTGATTATCCTTATGTCCGATGGAGCACCTGGCTGTGACAACGATGGCAAAAATGTTTTACCAGGTAATAACTTAGGGCCTGGCGGAGATCCTATTCTTCATTGGTCAAACACTACTTTAGGGGTTAATGGCGATGCTGCACCGACGGGCGGTCCTCCTACATGGTCACACGAATCTTGTCAGCAAGTAGTTCAACGGGTTTATGCGTATTCAGCTGCAATAAAAAACCAAGGAATCAAGCTTTACTCAGCGCTCTTCATGAACCCAAATAACACGGTGGGTAAGAGAGCAGTACGATCGTTCCAGATATTCTCGAGTGACTGTTCTGCACCAGACTATATTCAGGTAGGTGGTGTGGATGGGTTAGGCGCTCCAGTGGTGCCAAGCGCAGAGGCAGTTACGGAAGCTGAAAATGGCCCTGATATTTATTATGGAGTGGATAGTTTGAATAGTCCTTACGGAACTCTCGCGGACAGAACTTATGTGCCGTACGCACCGTCTTCTACGGGTGTCATGTATTACTCTAGATTTAAAACAAGTAACAGGTGTAATGATCCCTTTGTATATTCATACGCAGGAGATTCAGCGGACGCCTTCACCTCAATGTTCGATAATATTGTAGACAACATTGTAGGAACAACAGTTCAGCTTACACCTGCGTCGGGATCGAATCCGGTTACATCAGTTGTAGCTCCAGGTATCGGAATATCAATACCGTTGCCACCTGGATTCGTCTGTCAGTCAACTCCTCAAGACATTGATGTGAGCATTGACTTTGCAGGAGAAGGAACTGTTACCATTGGAAACTTTAGATTCCTACATTGTTCAGAATAATATGGCAACACGACAACAAACAATTTTACGAATTGGAATCATTGGCGGGGCACTGCTTTTGATCCTGGTTGTCGTTATCGTGGTGAGGAATCTCTCTATAGTTCGTCAGAGCGCAAGTGAAGTTGAGCAACGCGACAGAATGCTGCAAATGGTAAGTGGTTCTATTGCTGTATGTGACGACAACCCTTATCCGAGCGCGTGTAGGCGGAGAACAGTGAACAAGCAGGCTCGTGAATTCAAGTCGTCGGAGATGTGTGTGGTGCTTGAGGGGGAGGAGAGGGTTGCGTGTGTATATGTGGTTATCAAGGAAACTCTGGACGTTAAGGACTGCGATGCCCTGGACGGTGATGAACGTGATCATTGCAAAGACCAAGTAATACGGCTTTCAGCTCAGGATTCATTAGAACTCGCACTTTGTGCAGGAATTGGTAATGAGACTGAAAAAGCAAACTGCGAAACAATTGTTACAAAGAAGATCGTCTCCTCTGGTAGGTGTGTGGAACTAGGAGTAGATCCCAGTCTTTGTAATGTAAGGGAGGTGGTCTCACAAGCGGTGCGAAGTATGGATTTTGATATCTGTAATGACCTACAAGGAGACCAAAAGGATAGATGTATAAAGGAGGTAGACCTCGCAAAACAAGAAGCACAGTTCCTAGAAGAACCAGAGCCCACACCAGAAGAACCAGTTGATGGTACACTGGATTCAGACTTTGACGGTATTACAGATGAGGATGAGCGGAATGTATATGGCACGGACCCGTTCAACCCAGATTCAGACAACGACGGGTTTAGCGATAAGACGGAGATCGACGGTGGATTCAACCCATTGGGATCAGGGTAGGCAATCGAATTTGCACTATGTCTACAGCCTATAACCTAAAATCTATAATCTGAAATATGTTTGACGACGTACCAGAAAACTTACCAACGGATGGGGCTACGCCTCCACCGTCACCTCAACCGGTAGTCCCACCTGTTGAACAACCTCCAGTAGCTGAGGGCACTTTGGCAATGCCAGAACCACCAGAGCCAGCTCCAGCACCTGCTCCAGCGCCCGCTGTCGCTTTGGCACCTGCTGGCGTGCAAGATATGTTTGCAGATACAGATGCTCCAGACGTACCGGCGCAGGCAGCTCCGATAATGACCGCGCCACAAAAGAAGGGAATGGGGATGGGAATGATAATTTTGATTGTAGTGATAGTTTTGGCTCTCATTGCCACCGCTGGTGGGATTTACTATTTCATGACAAGTAGTTCCGACAGCAAAACTCCATCGCCAACAGACACTGTGGCGCCAGTAGAAACAATGGTTCCAGATACTGAGATGGAGCCCGAGGTGATGATTGAGGAGGAACCGGAGGTTCCGGTTGCACCGGTTGTAGATCTAGACAGCGATAGCGACGGTTTGAGTGATGCGGAAGAAGCTGCGCTTGGAACAAGCTCGTTGAAGCCAGATACAGACAGCGACGGTCTCTTTGATAGGGATGAGGTGGAGATTTATCACACAAACCCACTTAACCCAGACACAGACGGTGACGGTTTCTCAGACGGTGACGAAGTTCGCAATGGATACAACCCGAATGGTGACGGACAACTTCTTACACCTCCATCAGAATAATTACACTCGGTAAATAAGTAACTATCATGCCTGAACAGCCACAAGCTGAAAAGAAGCCGGAGCGCGCAGAAGATGCGTTCTCGGTTTCTGTTATGCCAAAGGAGTTTCGTGGTCGTGATGGGTTGATGCGTGCGTATGCCCAGGATCCAAGAATTGCGCCTCCGAAGCCGCAGCCGATTGCTGTTCCAAAGCCTATAGTGCAGAAGGAGATAACTCCGGCTGTGGCTGCTAACGCTACTTTGCAACAACCGTTGATCAAACCAAAAAAGACACCATGGGTGCTAATTGGAATTGGTGGCTTTGTTGTAGTGCTTCTAGTAGGGCTTGGGATAGTATTCTTTGTCATGTCGCCAGATTCAGAGCCAGTTGCACCGGTCGCGACTGCTCCAACACCAGTGGCGCCTGTGCCCGTAACGCCGACTCCTGTTGTGAAGTCTCCACCTGTAACCACAACTACCCCAACAACGCCTTCGACGA
>JABMPK010000068.1 GCA_013203725.1 Candidatus Uhrbacteria bacterium
GCCTTACAACACGTATAAGTATGCAGGACTTCCGGTTGGTCCGATCAGTAACCCTGGGATAGAATCGATCCAGGCAGTGCTGGATCCGACGCCGAATCCGTACTTGTTCTTCTTAACCACGCCTGATGGCGAGGTGATCTATGCGAGAACTAATGACGAACACGTTGGCAATAAGAATAGATACTTGAGATAAAAAAGGCCCCGCACCAGTTGGTGTGGGGTTCTTTGCTAGTTGAGCGCGAAGGACGCGCCCTTTAGGTCTGCTCTGACTTGCTTCAGGTCGCCTTGCGACGCAGCGAAGAGCGCGGAGAACATGGCGTTGAGTGCGTTGGGCACCTTCACCTCATCCACGTGCTCCTCGTCAATCTGACGCGCGATCGCGATCAGCTTACCAACCTGTCTGCACTGAAGATCTGGGTCTTCGATCCGGCCCTTGAGCACCGTGTATCGCATGGACTCAATTTCGTGCAGAAGCAGCATCCTGTCGATGTCCTGCAGGATTCCAATGACGTATCGCAGGGCCTTCTCGTGTGAACCGATATGCAGATGCCTTTCTGCAAGAAGCAGGGAGGCTACCGTCCGTTGCCCGAAAGCGTTGAACGGGCTTGGCGCAACTCTTTTCATCCACTCGCCGATGAGTCGGGACAACCTACTGACAGCGTTCCGTCGAATGTCCATGTCACGATTGTCCTCCCACCTGTCCATGCTCTCTTGTATGAACTTGCTGAGCCCAAGAAGCGAGTTCAGAAGACCGTCGTATTGCCAAACAAACCGATTACGGAGCTCGATCAGCACCTGAGCGCGGCGATCGACACCGGGTGCCAGCGTGTGCGCTACATGTGTGGTGCGGCGCTGCAAGTTACCCAGGATTGCCAGTGCAGTTGCAGCAGTTGCTCCAGGGTTCTTGCTCGCTACCAGTCGGCTGATGATCACGGCACGCTTTCTTGCATGAACTTTCTCGCCGTCTCTGGCAAGCTTGAGATCAGCAAAGATAGCCGAGGCCTTACGAAGCGCTCTTTCGAACGCCTTGGAATCCAATGAACTGTATTCGATTGCGAGACGGTGAGCTTCTGCAGCGTCTCTGAGAAGTCCGTCGAGCTTGCCGAGCTCACCTGTTGGGTCGATGCTGAGATCTATTCCGTAACCCTGAGCGGCGTGCGTTTGGCTTGAAACCGCATCGTACAGATCCGCGTAAGCGCCGTAGATATCAGTTTCACCGTTGTGCACCAGTACCACACCAGCCTCCAAGGCGCGCTCACCAATCACGACATCGTCGAACTGGTAGATTCTGAGCCTTCGATTTGTGTAGTACACATCTGCGCCACGAACCATCGTTGTATCCCATCTGGCTGACTCCTTGCCTCCCATGAGACGGAATCCTCTTTTCAACAGAATGTCGTATTTTCCAGGTCTATCAACCGCTTCGTTCATCCGTTGCTCCTTTTTTGTGAAGAACGTTCAAAGCCTACTTAAAAAACACTGCCTTGTCAATGGAGTATGGTAAAATGTCGCCCATGGGAATTGATTTCAAAAATGAGTTGAATGAGCAGCAGTTGGAGGTCGTCTTGAAGGGTAACGGGCCAACGTTGGTGCTAGCGGGTGCGGGATCTGGAAAGACGCGAACGATCATTTATCGTGTTGCGTATCTTTTGGAGCAAGGAGTGGATCCGAGCTCGATTCTGCTTGTTACGTTTACTAACAAAGCAGCGAAAGAGATCAAAGAGAGACTTGAGCACTTATTGGGTTCACCTCCAGGGTCACTGTGGGCTGGAACGTTCCATTCAATATCAAACCGCCTCCTTCGTCAGTACGGTGGGTTGCTTGGTTACGAACAAAATTACACGATTTTAGATCAGGATGACTCAAAGAGTTTTATAAAGATATGTATCAAGGAGGCGGGCATAAAGTCATCGCAACGACGTTTTCCGTCACCGAAGGTTTTACAAAGTATTATAAGTTATTCACGGAATGCAGCGCTGTCGATACCCGAAACTATTGATGCAAAGTTTCAGAACTTCTCCGACCTTGAGTCGGATATTGTTGGCATAGCTACGTTGTATCGACAAAAGAAACTAGACGCGAATGCAATGGACTTCGATGACTTACTTTTGAAATTTCACGATCTGTTGGCGGAGCACGGAGACGTTGAAGACAGACTGTCAACAAAGTTTAAGTATATTTTAGTTGATGAGTATCAGGACACGAATGCGCTGCAAGCAAATATCGTGACACGGCTCGCGAAAGTTCACCGAAATATTTTGGTTGTTGGAGACGACGCTCAAAGCATTTACAGCTTTAGGGCCGCTAATATTCAGAATATTCTGCGTTTTCCGATGTTGTTCGAGAACTCATCTACATACAGGCTTGAGGTAAACTACAGGTCGACTCCAGAGATACTGCAACTTGCAAACGACTCCATTGTAAACAACACTGAACAGTTTGAGAAAACTCTGCGACCCGATTGTGGTCATGGTGACAAACCCACACTCGCAGCGAGTGCGTCGCCTAGAGAGGAGGCTTCGTATATCGTAGACAAGATGATGGCGTTGTTAGACGGTGACACTCGTCCGGAAGACATTGCGGTGTTATTCCGTGCTGCGTACCACTCGCAAGCACTTGAATTTGAGTTGATGCGACGTGGACTTGCGTATGAGTATCGTGGTGGCATGAGATTCTTTGAACGGGCTCACATAAAAGATGCACTTGCGTTCATTCGGCTGTTAGAGAACCAGAAGGATGATTCTGCTTGGTTACGCATTTTAAGCATGTGCGTTGGTGTTGGTCCTGCTACTGCGGTTAAGATCATTGCTACAGTCAAAGGTCTTACTCATGAAGAAATGTTTTCTGACGACATTTTGAGTTCAATGTCAAAACGCGCCGGGGAGGGGTGGCGTCAGGCGAGAGAGATGCTTGAGAAGGTATTTTCCAAAGACGGGTTATCTAGTCAGATCAGAGCCGTGGTCACAACAACGTACATGGACTATTTGGAGAACGAATACACGAATCCTACAGACAGATTGCAGGATCTTGACCAATTGGCTCTATTTGCGGAGCAGTATGAGGCAAATCGTGGTCAATTCCTTGAAGATGTTACGTTAAGTGACGAATTTGGTGCTATAATGAATGCGAACCAAGCCTTCAGGGCTCGGCAAATTGTTTTGTCTACTATCCACCAGGCAAAGGGCCTGGAGTGGAAGGTTGTGTTCGTGGTCTCTTTAACCAACGGTGCTTTTCCGATAAGAAAGGCAATGGACTCTGAAGAGGATGTTCAGGAGGAGAGGCGATTGTTTTACGTGGCGGTTACGCGTGCAAAGCAGTATCTGCACCTGACGTACCCAATGACAGGGCTTGGAGAAAACTATACCGGTTTATCTCCGTCTATGTTTTTGGAAGAGCTGCCGCATGGAACGTTTGAGTCCTTGGGACAGACACGAAGGGAGTTGCCGCCGACTTCAGTATTTGCGCCGACGTTTGATGATGGGGAACAGGGAGGTTTTCATAATGACGAATCACATTCATACCTATGAACTACGCAGAAGCTTCAATGAAGTTACATGAGGAAAAGCACGGTAAGCTTGAGGTCGTGTCGACTGTTCCTGTTACAAACAGAGAGGAGCTTTCTGTTGCGTACACTCCGGGTGTAGCAGAACCGTGTCGTGTTATAGCGAAGGACAAGGAGCGTGCTTATGATCTGACAATGAAGGGGAATACTGTAGCAGTCGTTACCGATGGTTCCGCAGTGCTAGGTCTTGGAAATATTGGCCCCGAAGCTGGATTACCCGTGATGGAAGGGAAGGCTGTGCTTTTTAAAGAGTTTGGAGGAGTTGATGCGTTTCCAATAGCTTTGGGGACACTGGAAGTCGACGAGATTATAGAGACAGTAAAGATAATATCACCAGGTTTTGGTGGTATTAACTTGGAGGATATTTCTGCACCTCGTTGCTTTGAAATTGAGAGAAGGTTGATAGAAGAACTTGATATTCCCGTATTCCATGATGACCAGCACGGCACGGCAATCGTTATACTTGCTGGTTTGATCAATTCATTGAAGGTTACTGGAAGGGAGATGTCAGAACTTAAAGTTGTTATCAACGGGGCTGGCGCTGCGGGAATTGCTGCTGCCAACTTACTTTGGAAAGTTGGTGTTCAAAATATTGTAATGTTAGACACTCGCGGGACTATCTTTGAGGGCCGCGATAACTTGAACCCATACAAGGAAGAGATGATTCCTTACAATATTGATAACGTTCAAGGGGATCTGGCTCTTGCCGTAAAGGGTCGTGATGTCTTTATAGGCGTGTCTGCACCAAACGTTTTGACTGCGGACATGGTTAGGTCAATGAACGAGCCGATAGTGTTTGCAATGGCGAACCCAGATCCAGAGATCATGCCGGATATTGCAAGAACTGCTGGAGCGTCAGTTGTGGCTACTGGGCGGTCTGATTTCCCGAATCAGGTGAACAATGTTCTAGCTTTTCCTGGAATCTTTAGAGGTGTTCTTGATGCTAGAATTCGGAAGATCACTGATGAGATGAAGATTGCAGCGGCAGAAGCGATAGCTGGGATGGTAGAGAACCCAACGGCAGACGAAGTAATTCCTGATCCGTTCACACCAGGTATAGCGGATGCAGTAGCGACAGCCATAAAAAAACATGCGTAAATATAGAGCAACAAGAGAATGGGGGCGGGGAAGTGTTGGAAACTCTTCCTTAAGAGGTAGGTCGCGGAAAAAGTGGCCTAAGTTTCTTGGAATTGCTGTTATTTTGTGTGCAGTGTTCTTTCTTGGTCGTAATATTGGTGTAAAAAACTCTGTAGAAATGTCACTGCCCGAAGAGGCTCAGCTTGATATTGGCGGTACTTCCGCAGGAGACACGGTGAGTGATGTACTTTCAGGATCGTTGCTTTCCATTCCACTGGAC
>JABMPK010000069.1 GCA_013203725.1 Candidatus Uhrbacteria bacterium
GTCGGAGCAATGTATGTTCTTGATGAGCCTACTATTGGTTTGCACCAGCGTGATAACGAGAAGTTGATCGCGACCTTAAAGGATCTTCGCGATATTGGAAACACGATTATCGTTGTTGAACATGACGAGGATACGATCTTGGCGTCGGATTATATGGTGGAGATTGGACCAGGCGCCGGTGTTCACGGTGGGGAGATTATTGCAGCCGGTGAGATGCCGGATATTCTAGATGACAAGAACTCTTTGACGGCTGCGTATCTTCGGGGTGATAAGAAGATTGAGATCCCAGAGTCTCGCCGCAAGATCGGACGCGATGCTATTCAGATCAAGGGAGCGTCGGAGAATAACTTGAAGAACATTAGCGTTAACATTCCGCTGCGACGTTTTGTTTGTGTGACCGGAGTGTCGGGATCTGGGAAGTCGACATTGACCGAGGATATTATGTATCGAGCGTTGGCGAAGAAGCTGACAGGGAAGGGCGGAAAGGTTGGAAAGCATAGTACGATCTTAGGTGCCGAGTACCTAGATAGAATCGAGCTCATTGATCAAAAGCCGATAGGACGAACGCCAAGGTCAAACCCGGCGACTTATACGGGAGCTTGGACTCCGATACGGGAGCTTTTGGCTGCCACCGAGGAAGCGCGGTATCGAGCATACAGGCCAGGGCGGTTTAGCTTTAATACTCCTGGTGGTCGATGCGAAAACTGTCAGGGTAACGGTTTGATTGGTATTGAGATGCACTTTTTACCGACCGTGTATGTTGAGTGTGATGTTTGTCATGGAAAACGATTCGATCGTGAGACGCTCGAGGTTCTGTGGAACGGTAAGAACGTATTCCAGATTCTTGAGATGACGATAGACGAAGGTGTCGACTTCTTTAAAGATGTCCCGATAGTGCACGATCGTTTTAAGGCGATGAAGGAAGTCGGTCTCGGTTACATTACGATCGGCCAACCTGCGACGACGTTGTCTGGCGGAGAGGCTCAACGCGTTAAGCTCTCCAAGGAACTCGCCAAGCGACACTTGGGACGAGTGATGTACGTATTTGACGAGCCGACGACAGGGCTGCACTTTGAGGATATAAAGCAGTTGTTGGAGGTGATGCATAAGCTCGTAGACAAAGGAAACACAGTTGTCGTAATCGAGCACAACCTCGACGTCATCAAGACCGCAGACTGGATAATCGACCTTGGTCCTGAGGGCGGTCATAAGGGTGGTACGTTGTTGGCGGAAGGGACGCCTGAAGAGATTGCGCGGAAGCCGGTCTCGTATACTGGGAAATATCTTGGGAAAGTGCTGAAAAAAGGGTAGCTTTGCAAAAAAAATACATGTGCATAACTCGACCCGAAAAGGTCGAGTTTTTGGTACAATGGCTATGAAATATATACATTTATGACTATAGCTTTTCGTTCGCAAAGAGTATTAATTTTGTTTTTCACATGTTTATTCTTCGGAATGTTCATGGGTGCAGCAGACGCCTCGGCGACTGTAAAATACTGGATCGGCACTGGAGGTGACTCGTTTAACGATAACGCAAAGTGGTCAACAACAACCGGCGGCGTTAATGACACGACCGCGCCAGGTTCTAGCGACATCGCTACTTTTGATGCTAACGGAAACACGAATGTTGCTCTTGATACTACTGTGAATGTGGATGGCATAGATATCAACTCAGGATATACTGCCACGTTGACACAGTCGGCTAGTGTAACAGTCACCGTAGGTGATGCTGACTACGATCAGGCCGACGGTATTTTTGCTGGAAGTGACGCTGCTATTGATATAGACGGAAGATTCATACAAACTGGCGGCACTTTTACCGCGACAACAGGAACCATGTCATGGGGGACTATAAATGAATCAGTGGCAGACAACATGACTCTAACAGGGGGCACGTTCAACCATAATGGTGGAACGGTAGTAATTGAAGGAAACTGCGGATCACATAACTGTAAGACTTTTGATGTGGACACCACGTTAACTTTGAATAATTTAACAATGAGTAATGGAGGCAATTTTTCAGTGACGATCACTTCTGGCGATACTATTGTAGTTGAAGGCGATTATATAGCATCTAATGATGTTCACACAGGCATACTGGAGTTGCAGGGTAATGTTACAGCTACAACTGGCTCCCAGGGCACTGCGCTCGTAAACTTTACAGGAACGAATAACCAAGTAGTAGATCTCACAGGAGCCCTAGGTATATTCAATGGAAATATTACAGTTAATAAACCGAGTGGCGTTGTTAGATTCGACTCTGATGCTACTTTTGATGGTAGCGGTCAAACTTTCGATATTACTTCTGGCGAGGTAGAGGCGAATGGCACCAATATAAATATAACTGGTGCTGCTATTACAATTGCTGCAAGTGGCACATTTACAGCCGGCACGGGTACTCACTTACTAAGACAGCTGTCATCAAGTGGCACGTTTAATGGGGACTCTTCTGATATTACAGTGGTGAATGGTTCGTTAGTGATTGGCGGCGGAACATTCACTGCTCCGTCTGGAACTTTGAGCATTATTGATAATTTCACGCATACATCTGGAGCGACCTTTGTTCATAATGGAGGGACGCTTGATTTTTCAGGTAATAGTGGCGGGCGAACAATTGATGTCACAGCTTCCGAGACATTTGGCAGTATGATTTTTAATGACTCTGGCGGATGGACGGCAACTGTAGCAAGCAACGATATCTTAATACTCACTGGTGATCTTACGTTTACCAAGGGGCCGGTCAATACGAGCGGAACGAGTAATATTAGAGTAGATGGGAACGTCACAGTAGGATCAACTGCAGGAAACAGTACAATACCTATTACTTTTACAGGTAGCGGTAACTCAAGCTTTACGCTAGACGCGACCAAGATAGGTGTTCTTAATGGGGATATTTCTGTAGATAAGACTGGGGGCGATGTAACGCTGATGTCCGCACTGACAATGGATGCTGGCGGTCAGGACCTTACTTTGGTGGAAGGTCGTTTTAACGTGAATGGACAAACACTGTCAGTTGTCGGCACGTTATCCGTTGAAAGCGGCGGAGACTACGCGATGACAGGAGACGAGTCAGCTCCAGCGCCTACTCTCGCTTCTGGTAGCATAGTAACCTACACTGCAACGTCGGGATCTAGGGTAATTCAAGACTATAACTATAGTCTTTCAACTTTAGGATTCGATGGTGTAGGTGGAACTTTCCTTATGACAGTCGGAGGAGAAACGGTAAACAACCTCACGATAACAAACGGCATATTTGATCTAAACGGGCAGATCCTTACGGTTAGCACTACCTTTAGTAACAATGGCACCTTGAAACTGGAGGGCGGCGAAGCAACAGTGTCCCTTACCAATGATACAGACTCTGGCACGATCTACTATAAAGGAGACGGCTCGACACCATATACTGGTCTTAAGGCGGGTAACGATTACTTCAACCTAACATTCGACAACGCTGGCAACTCTTGGAACTTGAATGCGGCGCTGGATGTTGATGGTGATTTTGCTATTACAAATGGAGACGTTCAGACTGGCACGAATAACGTAAATGTAGCTGGCAACTGGACGGTAGCGGCGGCATATACCGCTGGATCTAACACCACAACATTCGACGGAACTTCTGGCACGCAAACTGTGATCACCGGAGGAACGGGTGATAACTTTGACTTCAACAATGTTGTGATCAACAACAGTGGCACATGGGTTCAGATTTCTACAAACAGCATGGATATTGATGGATCGTTGACCATTACTGCTGGCACGCTTGATATGAACACCTTCAATCTTGCAGCGGCTACTTTCTCTAACAACGGAACTCTTCGTTTGCAAGGCGGTGAAACAGCGACCCTCGCCAACGACACAGACTCTGGCCTAATCTTCTACTCTGGAGATGGTGCAACTGCATATACTTCACTTGCTGTTGGAGATTACTACTTTGATGTTGAGTTTGATAGCGGTGCAAACACCTGGACGCTGAATGCCGCGATGGACATTAACGGAGATCTTGATATTGCAAACGGTTCTCTTATAACAGGTGGTTTTGGAATAACGCTTGCAGGTAACTTTACAAATGCTGCAACTTTCACTCATGGATCAGGCGCGGTGACGTTAGACGGAACAGGTCAGTCTATAATAGGGGCCACTACTTTCTATAACCTCTCAAAGACTGTTTCGAGTGCAGATACTCTAACGTTCACAGCAACAGAGACACACGCGATAGACAATAACCTCACCCTTCAAGGTGCTGCAGGCCAACTGCTTTCCCTTGTTACAACATCTGGAGGATCAGCCGTTAACCTTGCAGCTGCTGGAACTGTAACGACGCAGTACTTGAGTGTACAAGACATTAACAACACTGGATCAACCATTCAGTGTACAAGCGGTTGTACAGACGTAAGCGGTAACACAGGTTGGAACTTTGTTGCAGCAGGTGGAGGCGGCACCCCAACACCGGGAACCGGCCCAGCAGCTGCCGTGACTTCTGCAACCCTAATGTCTCCAAACGGCGGCGAGATTTTGCAAGGAAACTCGATGTACAACATCACCTGGTCCGCTTCTGGAGATAGTCTAGATACGATCTCGCTACACTACTCCAAAGACAACGGACAGACATACTCGTTGATCGCAGCAAACGAGCCAAACGACGGCTCATACTCATGGACAGTTCCAAATGAGACGGCGGTAACAGGGAAGATACGAGTTGATGCAGTAACAAGCACCGGAGGAGTCCTCATAGACGACTCATCAAACGCAAGTTTCTCCATTACTTCTATTACCGTTGTACCAGAACCCGAGATCACCGAGCCTGAGCAAACCGGTCCAGTCCTCGCCGAGATGCTTTCTCCAACAGGAGAGGTGCTCGAGATCCGCGAAGGCTCGCTCTTCCGTGGTGTTGAACTCTCAGGTGTATACCAAGTAGTAGACGGAACACGATACGTTTTCCCTAACGAAGAAACATTCCTATCATACTTCGCAGACTTCTCAGGAGTCCAACAAGTAAACGACGATCAGCTCCGAGCGATCAAGTTTGGAGGCAGAATGATCATGAACGTTGGGCAACTCATAAAGATCCAATCAGACAACAGAGTGTATGTAGTGCTCGAAGGCGGAGTACTCCAACACATCCCAGACGAAGAAACCGCAATCTCAACCTACGGAGCAGACTGGGCGCAACTCGTCCACGACATCTCTGTGGTGTTCTGGTTCGACTACACGCATAGCTAGCACGTAGGGACGCCCTTCTGCGCGTCCGCACTAGCATATACCAGCAATTGTAAATTGAAAATTATAAATCAAGATTCAATTTGATAATTCAAAAAGGCGAAATTCGGTGAACACCGCTTTTTACATGTCATTCTGAGCTTGTCGAAGAACCCTCGTCGCACAATTTAACGAAGGTTCTTCGGCTACCGCTCCCTCCAAAGGCGGGCGCGGTAGAATGACAGGATATAACACCAGCTCGTAGGGACAGGTCGCGACCTGTCCGCTTCTAGAAAACACTAGCACGTAGGGACGCCCTTCTGCGCGTCCGCACTAGCATATATCAGCAAAACCGAGCACATCCCGCTCGGTTTTTTGCTTGCATAAAAAAAAGCGACCGCCCGAGTGGCGATCGTCTAGTAATTCAGCTGGTCCGGCGCTTGGCTTCTTGAATGCGCTCGTCGTCCTGCGACATGTTCGGTTCGAGCCCAACCGTTGCAAGCAGACTGGTCCACTCGCGGAAGGACACTGGACCCGACCTCTGAATGCGCGTGAAATGCAGCTCGGACTTCAACGCGACCTCCCAAAAGTACCTTCTTCCAGTGGATACCCGTCTCAGGTGGCAGAGAACAGACACGAGCGTCGTCGCATTCCTGCCTGAAATCCCCAGACTTGCCTTGAGATCATCCTTCATCTTCTTGACCGGATGCTTCAGTAGCGGAATCTCGGTGCAAAGAAAATAAATCTGCTTTTCGCGTAGCTTTTCGTTCATGTGCGGCTCCTCCCGATTAGGCCTTGAACCTAACAGTAAAATCGTATACTGTCAATGTACCTGTCATCCTGGCACGTCGCTCGCGAGCGACGTGCCATGAGCGTGGTCGTTGGATCTCTCAAGGGGCGATCTCGAGTACAAGCTTGAGAGATCTTTCCGCTTCGGTCAAGATGACAAGATTGCCAAATATGATTTCCGCTCAAGTAAAAATCAAGAACGGAAAGCTCCCAGATGGACCGGGGGTCTATTTTTATTACAATGAGGCGGGAGAGCTGTTGTACATTGGGAAGGCTACGAGCTTGAAGAGCCGGGTAGGTTCTTACTGGAACAAGAAGTACAAAAAAGACGATAGCTACGGACGGAAGATCATAAAGATGGTGAGCGAGATCGTTCGGATTGACTATGAGGAGACGGGCTCGGCGATAGAGGCGTTGGTACTCGAGGCTAACATGGTGAGACGGTTTAAACCGCATTACAATGCTTTATTGATGGACGACAAGAGTTTCTTGTTTCTTGTGTTCACGAATGACGAGTTCCCAAAGCCAATCTTTAAACGTGGGCTCGAGCTTTCGCGACAGGGGATCGACCCGTTTTCGTTGAAGCTTGATGCAAAAGCGAAGGAACGATACCTAGCGGTGTTCGGCCCGTTTACAAGTCCGCGCGCATTACGCAACGCGCTCGATCTTCTGCGATTTATTTTTCCATGGTCGACGTGCGAACCACCGAGTGTTACTGGCAAGACTCGCCCTTGCTTTGACGCGCACATAAAGCGATGCCCGGGCGTCTGCACTGGGGCGATCTCAAAGCAGGACTATCGCAGGAGTATTCGCGGGATGATTCAGTTTTTTCAAGGAAAGCGTGGGTCAATCGTCGTGAAGTTGAAGTCGGACATGAAAAAGGCCGCCGTGAAGCTTGAGTTCGAAAAAGCTGGCACGATGAAGCGCCAGATTCGATCGCTCGAGCATATTCGAGACATCTCGGTAATCACGAAAGACTTTGCGCCAATGCCATACGAGAATCCTGACAAAGACTACGTAGACGCGCTTGGTCGCGTGGAGGCGTACGACATTAGTAATATTTCAGGAAAAGAGGCCGTCGGGAGCATGGTTGTGTTTGAGCATGGTCGTCCGGAGAAAGGGAAGTATCGGAAGTTTAAGATCAAGACGGTGGAGGGACCAAACGATGTTGCGATGATGAAGGAGATGATAACGCGTAGACTCAAGCGAGCTGAGACTCATCCAAAGGCGTGGGAGTTGCCAGATGTTATGGTGATCGATGGCGGGAAGCCGCAGGTCAACGCCGTTCAGGCCGTGCTCGACGAACTCGAGATCAGAGTACCAATTGTCGGTCTGGCAAAAGGTCCCGATCGCAAACAAGACGTCCTGATCTACGACCACGCCGACGTATACCTAGCACGCATAGTCCACGCACAAAAGCCCTTGTTTCAAAAAGCACGCGACGAGGCACACAGGTTCGCGGTGGCGTACCATCGCAAGAGACGGGAGATGCGGGATGGGTTGGGGCGAAGAAAGACATTGGGATAAAAAACACGCCGCCAGCAGTACGCTGGCGGCTTTCGTTTGTCTCAGATGAGCGCTTTGATCAGGCGATGCAGGAAGTCCCGCCACTTGCTTCCATGGATCTCCACGGCATCTTTGACGTCTTCCGTTGTGTGCACGGCACCGTTTGTGACGAAGAGGATCATCAGTCCACACACGTCTTTTTCGACTCTCCGCTGACGGGCGATCGACTCCATCGTGGGCTGCCCAGAGCAACCGACGGCCTTCGCGCCCTGTGCAGCGAAGGCTTTCTTTTGCTTGGGGTCTTCAATCGTCGAGCTCTTCCAGAAGGCATGAGCAACCTTCTGGACTGATGGCTCGACCGCCATGAGTACAGCGACCAGATATTCGTCTACGGTGTCTTCGAGGCTCGGATGCCCCTCTGCACCGACACTCGTCATCCGCTCACCGTTGTTCAGGAATTCGGTGGCCAACAGGATATCGCCGATCGTGATCTCCTCATCACAGCTGCCAACCAGGCTCGTGGTCACGATCCGACCAACACCGAGGTGCGTGAGCATGTCTGACATGAGCCGCACCATCCGACGTGTCTTGATCTCGTCTTCACCTTCGTAGAGGTGGATCCGACCAAGGATCGCGATGAACGGCTTCTTACCGATGAACCCGTACCGGAACTCGCGCTTGTGTCCCTTGATCTGGGGATAATCGCTACCTTCCAGATCCTTGAACCCAGGGATCCTGAAGAACGGGATCACTACGGGCTCGTCGTCCCAAGGTAGCTCGGACTCCAGGCCCGCCGTGAAGATTACGGCCAGCCTCGGTACCTGAAATACCCGCTGCTGTCTGTCTTCACACATCCACATTACGCGCTTGGCAGCTGCCTGTCCTCGCGCCTCTGCACCAGGGAACAGTGTGTGTTCAGTCATGCTTGTCCTTCCTTGTTGAAGCATTCGAAGCAAACTTACGTTAAAACTGTCAAATGTCAATCATTTATCTCTCGATACCCTTGCACGCACATTTTTGGTAATATGGACTCATTATGTCAGAGAATGAAACTAAAAATGAAATTAATCTGGCCTACGTAGATGGTCAGAATCTTTATCTAGGCACTACGCGACATGCGAGTAAATCTTGGACCATTGACCTTTTAAGGTTCAGGATTTATTTGAAGGAAAAGTATGGAGTTAAAAGAGCGTACTATTTCTTAGGGTTTGTAGATGAGAAGTATCAGGATCTATACAGTGAAATTCAAGAAGCTGGTTTTGTGCTGATTTTCAAACAGCATACCGCCGCCATGCTTGGAAAGAAGAAAGGAAACGTTGATACGGACATTGTGTTTCATATCATGAAGCGATTATACAAAGCTGAGGACTTCGATGGAGTTGTACTAGTTTCTGGTGATGGTGACTACAAAATATTGATAGACTTCTTATTGGAGGAAAACAAGCTCAAGAAGATTCTTTTCCCAAACAGGCAGTACGCTTCTTCGCTCTACAAGAAAATTGGATCGGAATATTTTGACAACCTTGATAAGGACACTATTAAAAAGAAGATACAAAAAGAAAAGGGCTCCTTAGGCAGTTAGCCGTTCGGATCCCTTCTCGTATTGATAAGGGAAGTATGCAATATTATAAGCATGTTGTCAATAGCGAAGAAGTTATTGTTGAAAATGCTAAACGGCAAACATGATTTCTTTCAAAATACCCTCGAATGCACATTTCTGATAATATGGAAGCAATATGCACATCACAAAAACCGATTATTTAGAGTACACATACTGTAAGAAGAATCTTTGGCTAAGAAAGCATAAGCCGGAGCTTTTTGTTGGAGTTGAACTTTCGGAGTTTGAGAAGAAGATTATTGAGGAGGGGAACATCGCGGACGAAGCTGCGCGAAATTTGTTTCCGGGCGGTACTTTGGTGGACATTGTTGGTATCAATGCTGTCATGTTCACGCAGAATATTCTTACTACCGACAATCTCACATTGTTTCAAGGGGCGTTTCTGTCTGACGTGTTCTTTGTTCAGGCCGATATCGTGCGGTGGAACGAGGAGCTTGATGGATGGGAGCTGTACGAGGTAAAGGCGACTAATAGTGTAAAACGCATTGCGCCTCATCACCACGTAAACGATCTTGCTTTTCAGAAAATCGTGATTGAGAGTAGCGGGATCAGCGTCGTTAAGGCGGGAGTAGTTCATTTGGATAGTGAGTATCGAAAAAGCGGAAAAACAAATTACAACGAATTGTTCGTAATCGAGGATCTGACTGAAGAAGTTGTGGGTGCAGAAGAAGTTGTCCGTGGTCAGATGGAAGACATTAAGACATACCTCGCCTCAAGCGAGGAGAAGGGTTGCGAGTGTTTGTATAGAGGACGCAACGCACAGTGCACGACTTTTACATATTCAAATCCGAATGTACCTGAGTACTCTGTGCACGATATTAACCGTATTGGTGCGAGTAAGAAATTGTTTTTCGATTGGATAGATCGAGGGATATACACGATAGACGAGATCGACAATCCTGATAAGTTGGATGCAACAAAGCGTGCGCAATACGATGCTTATACATCTGGTAAGCCGGTGATTGATCATGTTGCAATACGTGAGCAGCTCGCTGGACTCGTGTTCCCGCTACAGTTTTTTGACTACGAGGGATATTCGAGCGCGATTCCACGGTTCGATGGATTTGGTGCGTATGAGCAAGTTCCTTTTCAGTATTCGTTGCATACCTTGCATGAGGATGGTGAGTTGGAGCATCGAGAGTTCTTGATCACGGAGCCCGAGGGCGATCTCACGCTTCCGTTGATCGAGCGTATGTTGGAGGATTTCGACAAAAAGGGCTCTGTTATTTCTTGGTACAAGTCCTACGAATCGCAACGAAACACCAAGCTCGCCGAGCTTCATCCAGAGCATGCAGACTTCTTGGAAGCAATGAACGATAGGATGTTTGATTTGTACGATATCTTTGCAAAGAACTTGTATGTAGACGCTGCATTCAAAGGAAGCGCGAGTATAAAACGAGTATTGCCGGTGCTGGTACCCGAACTGACGTACAAGACACTTGGAATTCAGAAGGGCGATCAGGCGGTGGAGCGTTGGGAGAAGATGACGAATGCTGATACGCCACAGGAAGAGAAAGACCAGATTGCAAAGGATCTACTTGAGTATTGCAAGCTGGATACGTTTGCAATGGTGGAGATTTATAGGTTTTTGAAGAAGTTGTAGTGTTGATCGCGCCTAGTATGAAGCTGACTTTTGTTGAGGACAAGGAGTATGACTCGCAATTCGCAGAGTCGTTGGAAGAAAGAGAGGGGCTTGATATTGCGTACGATCGTGACGTGGAGCCGATAGCTCGGGCAATAGAGGGGTATCAAAAGTCGTGGGATAGTATCAACGATGATTTTTCGCGTTACGTTGAGGACGTTACCGGGCATCCGTGGGCTCACGAGGAATACGAGTGTGTCGTGTCGCCGGTCCACCAAGGCATATCGAACTGGAATGGGAGTAAGCGTATTGTGCGTTGGTGCAAAGATGATCCGTTGAAGATGAGACATATCACGGCACATGAGCTTA
>JABMPK010000070.1 GCA_013203725.1 Candidatus Uhrbacteria bacterium
ATGCAGTCCAGGTCAAAAAAGCTTATTATTTACCATTATTACTATGGCACTTTGCGCAAATTGTAATGTAGAGGTAGAGGATCTAGACGCACACGTAGCAGAAGCTCACGTTGAAGCTGCAGCACCAGCTGAAGCTCCGGCACCGGCTCCGGCTGAAGCTCCAGCTCCAGCTCCAGCACCAGCTGAGGCACCTGCTCCAGCTCCAGTTGAAGCTCCAGCACCAGCCCCTGAGGCTCCTGCAGCCCCAGCGGCTCCTGAAGCACCTGCAGCATAAGCTAGAAATACTCCGAGGTTTTCCTCGGAGTTTTTGTTTTCTGGTAGAATGCATATATGGGCACAAGACACATTATCAATCAACCTTCACAAGAGACTGTCATTGTTGATCAAATTTTCAACGAAGCTATGTCTCTTGCACGGACATACGAATATCCGCACTATATTTGGCGCGCGATGGATTCTTTGGGTGTTAAGGAGATGAGGGAGCGGAGACGACTTTTACCGTTGCTGATGGACCGCATTGATGGTCACGATGATGCCGGTGTAGAGCCTGTGGTGAAGTTAAATAACTTGAAGTCAATCGATACTTTCTCAGCAGAAGGTAGGGATAGACGTATTATGGAAGCTCGTAAGAATTTACTAGAATATCCAGATCCTGAGTCATTTTCTAGGGATTGGGAAGAATAGCCCCCAAATCTTGACGATTTTTCCATGATCCTGTATAGTTCCGCCATTGTTAATATCAAGTTTATGTCAAAAGTTTGTGCACTTACCGGCAAAAAGCCTTTGTCGGGGAACAACGTCAGCCATTCAAAACGGCATACACGACGTGTTCAAAATCCGAACCTTCAGAAGAAACGCCTCGTTAACCCAGCGACTGGAAAAATTGAAGTAATCAAGATTTCAACTAGCGGAATGCGAACTCTCGCAAAGTGGGACAAGGCAGGGAAGACATACGATCTTCGAAAACTGAATTAAAAAAAACCGCCCAATAGGGCGGTTTTTTGTTTGCGGTATATTGGTCAACTTTTTTAAAAAAAAAGTTCAATAAGATCAACGCCTAAAGCTTCAGCTGTTCCAAGTATTCCAGGGATTATTCCAAGCATGACAGCCGTCATGATTATGACTAGTGCCGAAACTCGCGCTGGCCAACCGTAAAGCTCGCCGTCTGAAGATGCAGAGAAGAAACCTATTTTTCTCTCAATCCACCCAATCAGTCCTTCTGCACAAAACCACACTCCTCCAAAGAATATCGCGATCCAAAGAGGTAGTAGGCCGTCTGTGAAGAACGTGAGTACCCCAATCGGCAAGAACCATAAGGAGATCTTCTGTGCGCGTTTTAAGTGGTCGACTTGTAACTTCTTCCTGGGCGTCATTTTCATGAGAGCCTTTCGATCCAGAGTCATTTTTGATTCTGAAGGAAGGTGCTTGTATTTATTGCTAGAGAAGTCTGGGCTGTATGCTCTGATCTTGTCCCAGGTCTTGCTCGAGATCTTGTTTACTGCTTTGTACGATAACCGGTTCACGATACCCAGAAGGCTGAAACCACTCGCAGTTTCGCCCGGGTAGCCAACGTACTTTGACTGCTTGCCTTTCATTATACGAAGAGCTCCAAAGGTAATAAAAACACCAAGCGCCACTCCGCAGATAGCAAATAACAAAGCGCTGGAGACTGTAAGCTCGAGATCTATCGCCGAACTATACGAAGCCCAACCAAGAAAGGTTGTTAGGATAGCTCCTATCGCGTATCCAGAGACTATGCTCTTGCGAATTTCGCTATCGTAAACATAGGCGACATACACTTTTGGTTTGACTGACTCCTTCTTCAACACTGCAACCGCCTTGGTGTCTTTAAGCAATACAGTAAGAAGATCGTCGATCATTGTGTTTTTGTTTGATGTGCTCATGGTTCAATCGTACCAGTTTAACTCATGTAATCCAACACTGCGCGATCCACGATAACGTCTTTTGTTCTGAAGGGTTTAAGTAACGTGATGCCTTTGAGAGACGTACAACGGCTGAGCGCTACGTACATCTGGCCATGAGCGAAGGCTCCCCAGCCAACGTCGATCAACACGTTGTCGAACGTCTTACCTTGCGCCTTGTGAATCGTGACGGCCCAGGCGAGCGCGATTGGATATTGGGAGTATGCGCCTACAACGTTTTCTTCGAACGACTTTCCGTTTAAACCATATTCAAAGATTTCCCACTTGTGTTGCAATACTTCAACCTCGTCACCGTCTTCGAGTTTCACAAAGACGGTGGGGAACTTTCCAAGTCCCTTTTGTTTAATTGCGGTAATAACGCCTAGGCTACCGTTGACCCATCGCTTGGCAGGATCATTAGTCGTGAACATGATGCGCGCTCCTTTCTTGATCTTGAGCGTTGCCTCTGATGGCATCTTGCGTGTTCCGAGCTCTCCCATGGTTTGAGCTTTTAGAACCCATTCCTTTGAATCAAGCTTCTTGAGCTCAAAATCGTTGCGTTGTTGAGCCATCTTGTTGGTCGTCGTTAGGTGTACGGTGTAGTCGGATTCGTTCGCAGGATCAAAAAAGGGATCATGAGACTTGTTCCACGACTCAACATCTGATGACTGTACGACCCCTGTACGAACGTTGTTCAGTAGGTCAACGAATGATTTTTCTTTTTGACGATGCACCTTTTGCAATTCGATGATCTTTACTTCAGTTCCGACCATAGCTTCAGACGAAAAGAAGTACGGCGAAGGGTACTCGGTTTTGAACCGGTCCTCGTCGTCACGCGTCACCACTGGCGGCAACTGGAACAAGTCGCCAATAAAAACCATCTGAACGCCACCGAACGCGTCGCTTGGGCGTCCGCGGTTTAAACGAAGTGCGCGGTCAACGCAGTCGAGTAGGTCAGCGCGGACCATGGAGATCTCGTCTATGATGATAGTGTCGATTTTCTCAAAGAACGGAAGGTCTTCCTCCTTCGCCTTGTGAACTCGTCCGCGTTGTATCTCTGGATGAAACCCAAAGAATGAGTGGATGGTCTGTCCTTTAACATTGAGTGCGGCAACCCCGGTAGGAGCGAGCACTACATGTTTCTTCTTTGTCTTGGTTCTAAAATGCTTGAGCAATGTAGATTTTCCGGTTCCTGCACGTCCGGTTAGAAAGATATTGTTGTTAGTCTTCTCAATAGCGTCATACGCCTCCTTGAATTCCTTGGTAATCTTGATTCCTTTCACAAGCTCTTTGTATTTGAAATATAAACCAGAACTTTCAACAACTTGAAAATTGCCAACTTGTCTATTGAAAATTCTCCATTGGGGATCTGTCGGTGTATTTTATCACAAAACAAAACACTGCCCGAGGGCAGTGTTTTTGCTAGCTTATTTCTCGCAAACGTCTCCTTTGAACGCTCCTGCGATTTCTGTCTTACCGTCTTGGAAGGTCATTTCTACATATCCTTCTACGCTACCAACATTCTTGCCGAATGCATCCTTGCTAACGTTCTCTGTGTAGTCTGTTACAACAATTGTTGTCTCCCAGCTAGTATTCACACTGTTTGGTGATCCGTCTTCCTTTGTGTACACGTAGTATGCGGAAAACTCGTTGAAGTCCACTTTCGTGTCCATCTGCTTTGTGAATGTTCCTTCCATCAACTCAGCTGATCGGAATTTTACCGATGAATCCTTGCTTGTGAATCCACAAGTTTTTGCAGGTGCTGTATCAGAGAACTTCCACTGGAACTTGTCACCCCAGTCTTCGATTGAGACAGACGCGATAGTTACAGGAACGCTGTTGATTGTTCCGGCAACTGGGCTGCTTGATAGGCTGCCCTTAGTAACAACTCCTGGTGCCCATGCACCTTCGACTGCACCTGTTGGTGTAGCGCTACTTCCGCCTTCCGATCCTGTGCCTGTTGTTGTAACCGAGCAACCTGCGCCTACGAGCACGAGACTCAAAGCGATTACTGAAAATAACGAGATGTTCTTCATAAATATGTAGAAATAATTAGTGAATAAATTATATCACAATAGTATTTTCAATAGACAAATTGCGAAATTGCTAAATTGAAATTCATTCCCGTTTCTTCCATGAAACTACCTATAATGATAGAATCTTGTAATGACTTTGAAGAATCATAGTAAATTCACCTATTTGGCAGTTGTGACAATTGTCATGGTTCTGTTTGGCTTGGTTCATGCTCCATTGATGGCCTCTGCTATGCAAATGGACATGACAGGGTGTCAACATGAATGCAGCATGCCAATGAAGTCCGAGGCAGTGATTCACTGTATTGACGCTTCGAAGAACGCGCGGGCAGCAAGGACGACGATAGACACTCATAGCAATAATTTCTCGACTGTTCATGCTTGTGCGCTTCTGGAGATGAGACAGTTGGTTCACCTTCATCATAGAAGTAACAATGATCGAATTCCTTGGATTAGGAGTTTTGTATTAAAAACACAGCAAAAGGAATAAAAACAACGTCTTTCGGTGTTGTTTTTATTATTGATTAATTATATGTCAGATAAACAAACATTTTTTGTTCGAGGGACAACGTGTGGGAGTTGCGAGGTGGTGATTGAGCGCGAACTGCGCGCGCTAGATAAAGTAAAGTCAGTAGACGTGTCGCATGCATCACAGCAGATCAAGATTGAACTAGCAGGTAACGAACGAGTAACGGCAGACGAGATTACGCAGAAAATTAGCAAGCACGGGTACCGGGTTGCTAATAAAGAAGAAAATCAAAAAAAGAAAGAGGCTATAAACTGGGCGCGCATCGGAGGTGTTGCCGTGATTGTTTTTGGCGTCTACTTGTTCTTAGACAAGATAGGCATTCTCCGCTTTAGTCCGACTAGTGCCGAGCCTGCAGGACTGTTCGCCGTGTTTACGGTTGGGTTGATTGCGTCGGTGTCATCTTGCACCGCCGTGGTTGGAGGGCTGATCGCTGCAGTATCGAGCCACGTGTCTAAGACTCAGGACGGCATGAGTGCAAAGGAGAGATTTAGACCTCACCTGTTCTTTAACATAGGAAGAATAGCAGGTTTTGGAGTATTTGGAGCGCTTATTGGTTGGCTAGGCTCTGCAATTCAGTTGAGTTCGTGGGCGAATGGGGTATTTATACTCGCAATCGCAATATTGATGATTGTGCTCGGGGTCAACTTGTTAAATCTTTTTCCGGTACCTGTCGTGAAGATGCCGAAGTGGCTTGCACATAAAGTGCACGATTTGTCTGAGTCAAAGAGTCCAGTAGCACCGATGGCGCTTGGTGCATCAACATTCTTTCTTCCATGTGGGTTCACGCAGTCTATGCAGCTCTTTGCACTGTCACTTCAAGATCCGTTTCAGGGCGCTATGATAATGACAGTGTTTGCGTTGGGAACTGCCCCTGCGTTGCTTGGAATAGGTCGCATGACGTCTGTGTTTTCGGGTAAGAAGTTGAAAGAAATCACGTCGGTGGCTGGGATACTGGTACTGGTGCTTGGATTCAGTAACTCTCTCAACGGTTTAACTTTACTTGGTATTAATCCAACTATCTCATTTGTGAACGCGTCCGAGGTTGCGCAGGTAAAAGTAACGAGCGGAGTGCAAAAAATATCGATGAACGTAACAGATAGAGGTTCATATGACCCCAATGTGTTATCTGTTCAAGTTGGAATTCCGGTTGAATGGTCAATATTCGGCGCTGACTTTCTTGGATGCGCGAATACGTTGGTGCTGCGCGAGTTCGGTGTACAGTCATTCATCAACCCTGGCCCGAACATGGTTAAGTTCACGCCAACGAAGACAGGGAAGTTCACATATAGCTGTTCAATGGGCATGATACGTGGAACAATGGTTGTAACTCCTAAACAAACTTAAGTATGCCAAAAAATACATTTAAGATAGACGGGATGCATTGCGCGTCCTGTGCCGTTAAGATTGAGGGAGCCTTTGTGGATCATCCCGATGTGGTAGAAGCAAACGTGAACTATGCGCTTGCTCAGGCGACGGTTACGACCAAGGGGGACTCGTTGGAGGACCTTCATAAGATAGTGAAAGATCAGGGTTATACAGTACGGATGGAGTCAGAAGAAGGTCACGGAGATATGCACGAGCACGGTGGCGAAAAGGCTTCATGGAGGAAGGCTAGGATCGCCATAATTCTGTCTATCCCAGTTTTCGTGCTCGCTATGTTCAATATCGAGCTACCGGGAGAGGTTGCCGGGATGTCGCTTTCTACTTGGGTAGAGGCAATTTTGACGACGATAGTTGTGTTTGGTCCGGGCATGGAGTTTCACAAGACAACGTGGAAGCAGCTCAAGCGGAAGACAACGAGTATGGATACGCTTATTACAATGGGAACTTTGGCCGCTGTTAGTTTTAGTTGGTGGTCCATGTTCACAAATGGTGACGTGTACTTTGAAACTGCAGCCATTATCACCGCGTTAATCCTGCTCGGTCGGTTCTTTGAAGCTAAGAGCAAGGGTAAGGCGAGTGAGGCGATCAGTAAATTGTTGGAGCTTGGCGTTAAGAAAGCTCACAAGGTTGTTGGTAAAGATCAGATAGAGGAAGTTGATGTTGTTGATCTTGTGGTAGGAGACATCGTGCTCGTAAAACCAGGGGAGAAGGTTCCTTTGGACGGACGGGTTATATCGGGAGAGTCGAGTGTTGATGAATCGATGCTGACTGGTGAAAGCAAGGCTGTTAAGAAAATGGAAGGTGAGCTTGTCTTTGGTGCCACGGTGAACCAGACTGGTTCTTTGCGAGTGAGTATTACAACGACATCGGAAGGATCGGTCCTCGCGCAGATCGTGCAGCTTGTTGAACAAGCTCAGCAACAGAAGGCACCTATTCAGAAGCTAGCAGACAGAATCTCGTCAGTATTTGTGCCTATTGTAATCGGAATTGCATTCTTAACATTCGTAATTTGGTTCATAGTAACAGGAAGTCTAAGTGCGGCCTTGATTCCTGCGGTGGCGGTTCTTGTGATTGCATGTCCGTGCGCACTTGGGCTCGCAACGCCGACAGCGATACTAGTCGGAACTGGGCGTGCAGCGACAAAGGGAATATTCATAAAATCAGGAGAAGCGTTGGAGCACGGTGAGAAGATCGACGTGATCATGCTCGATAAGACTGGAACGATTACCGAGGGGCGACCGACCGTGACAGATGTTGTGGCGATCACGTCGGACAAAGACGAGCTTTTAGCTATTGCGGCGATGGTAGAATCTGAGTCAGAGCATCCGTTGGCGCAAGCTGTGGTGCGTGCGGCGAAGGATCGAAAGCTCAAGTTAGACAAGAAAGTGAGCGGATTTAAGTCGACTACAGGCATGGGAGTGTCGGCGAGCGTTGGATCTAAGGTGTTCCGTGTTGGAAAGTTGGAGTTCTTTAAAGGATTCAAAGTTACAGACGATATTGCAAAGCAGGTGAATGATCTTGAGCACGAGGCTAAGACGGTTGTGTTTGTGGCCGATGAGAAACATGTTCTTGGCGTGATCGCGATCGCCGATGCTGTTAAGAAGGGGTCGCGAGAGACTATCAAGACCTTGCAGTCGATGGGAATGAAGACAGTGATGATAACGGGTGACAATGAGCGGACAGCGAACGCTATCGCGAAAGAGGTTGGCATCGACGTTGTGCATGCTAGTGTGTTGCCAGCGGACAAACTTAGAATCGTGAAAGAGGCGCAGAAAGATGGAAAGCGTGTTGCGTTTGTGGGTGATGGAATTAACGACGCGCCCGCATTGACTCAGGCCGATCTTGGTATCGCGATGGGGACAGGGACGGATGTAGCGATCGAAGCAGGTCAGATTGTCCTTGTTGGAGGCGACCCGAGCAAGATACCGGCATCGATCTTGTTGTCGAGGCGGACGTTCAAGACAATCAAGCAGAATTTGTTCTGGGCGTTCCTGTACAACACGCTCGGTATTCCACTTGCGGCGTTCGGGCTACTGAACCCGATGATTGCAGCGGGTGCGATGGCGTTCTCGTCGATATCAGTTCTGTTGAACTCGTTGCGGTTGAAACGCGCGTAACAAAAAACGACCCCACCCTTCGTGAAGGGCAGGGTCGTTTTCAATTGTGAGCTTTTCTTACTTTGTCATTGCGAGCGGAAGCGAAGCAACCTCAATAAGTGAGCTCATGTTTTAAACTTAACGAGGTTGCTTCGTTCCTCGCAATGACAGCTTGCGGCTCGCTCTATGTTCATAGCATTAGAGCCACTAAACAACATACCGCCCACCCTCATAAACAACCACTCCATCGATCGTAACCTCTGTCACATCAACAAACACATCGACATGATACTTGCTCGAACGCTTTGGAAACCCATCTTTCTTGTAAATCGTGTGCTTTTTTCCAATAGAAAGGTGAATACCGCACATCCGTTCGTATGACCCGACGTCGTTCAAGATCCTGTTTCGTGTCATCGCCCGGTTCATTCCAAGCCCTAGCTCGCGTACCCATAGCTCCTCATCCTCCTTGATCTTGTCCATGATTGACGTGAAGGACTCGGGAGCACCCGGTGTGTCTACGATGACACCTTCCTTGATGACGACCATCACTGGCTCATCTGGTACTACGACTCGGCTTTTCTCGTTCCCGTACGCGTAAAGCTTTACGGTCCCGTTCAGTTTTGCGAAATCAACAGGCTCCGTGAAGACCTCACCAATAGGGAACTGACCGCCGGTATTCTTCATTTCTCGATAATCTCCGATGTTGAGCTTCGCGTCCTCAAATGGGCAATCGTAGACGAGCTCCGCACTATCGCACGAGACTACGATTTTGCTCGCCTTATCTATGAGTGTCTTGAGCTTTGGACCGACGGTTCGATAGTAGTCTTTGTCATATGCGAGCGCGTCTATGTAAGTCTCGTGCTCCGATTCTGGCATACGATCCAAGTGCGGATGCTCTATGACTGCCATTCCTCGGTTGAACAGCTCGAGTCGGAATCGGAACTTGTTAAGCCGGAAGCTTGTTGATTGGATTAGAACCACGAGGTCGCCAGGGGACAGCTCGTCGATGCCTGCGAAGATCTCCTCTGGCGTCGCGACCTCAAAGTTGATTGCTCGGGCCTTGGGTAGCTCCAATATATAAGCGTCGGCTACTTTACTTGAAAGCGCCGAGTTTTTGTCATAGATAATCATGGATTTTGATTCCGCACCTTTCTCGATAGCAGAAAACACAATATCGTGAACGTTTTGCTGAAGTCGGTCTTTCATATGGCCTTATATTAGCACAG
>JABMPK010000071.1 GCA_013203725.1 Candidatus Uhrbacteria bacterium
GAATATCTTGTATGCCGTGACGCTCGCTGGTGGTACAGCTGGCGCATTGATCGGGATGCACACTTTTAGACACAAGACGCGGAAGAGCTCGTTTCAGATTGTTGTGGCGTTTATAATGCTGGTTCAGATGGGGACAATCTTTTGGTTGATTCGTTAGTATGGCGTACGACGAAGAACTGGCGCAAAGAGTTCACGATGCGTTAGAGGGAATAGAAAATGTTACTGCGAAGAAAATGTTCGGGGCGCATGTCTTTATGATTGGAGGGCATATGACAGTTGGCGTTGATGCTGACCGCATCATGTTGCGTGTCGGAAAAGATCAATACGATGAGGTTTTGGCAATGGAATACGTCTCCATGATGAACTTTACTGGTAAACCGTTAACCGGATTCGTGTTTATAGATCCTGAGGGGTTTGCGGAAGATGATGATCTGCAAAAATGGGTGAATATGGCGCTATCCTTCACAACTTCTTTGCCGCCCAAGGTTAAGAAGTAGTCTTGTGGTAAAATTATGAATATGCAAGCAGAAAAACTAGATCTAAAAAAAGGAGTCGATTTTATTGGGAATACCTGTGTTTTCTTTTGCCACGATGGCGCTGGCAACATACTTCTTGGTAAAAGAAGCGCGAACTGTCGCGACGAGCACGGGCGTTGGGATTGCGGTGGGGGATCGATGGAATTTGGGGAGGATTTTGAGACGACGCTCAGGCGTGAGATTAAAGAAGAGTATAATGTTGATGTAATCGAGACCAAACATGTGGCTACGACCAATGTGATACGTGACCACGATGGAAAGATGACTCATTGGATAGCCACGATTCATGCTGTGCTAGTTAATCCAACCGGCATGAAAAACGGCGAGCCACATAAAATAGACGAGATTGGCTGGTTCCCCGTGGACCAACTACCAGAACCACTTCATTCACAATGGGATCGTCACTACGCATTAGTAGAAGGCGAGATCACAAGCTACATAAAGTAATATGAAACGCTTTTATTCGATTTTTGCAGTAGTCGCGCTAATCTCAGCGCCACTCTTTGCGTCTGCCGCCACGTTTAAGGCGGACGATAGCGTGACAATCAACGACGCGCTTGAGGACGACCTTTATGTAGCGGGTGCAATGGTAAACGTTACGAGCCCTATTCTTGGCGATGTATTTATTGCCGGCGCAAACATCAACGTATCCGGAGAGGTTTCGGAAGACCTGTTTGTTGTCGGATCAAATGTGAATCTCACAGGGAACATTGGAGACGACCTCCGAGTTGCAGGATCAAACGTTACTATCAATGGAGACATTGGTGGCGACGTATTGGCCGCAGGCGCTTTGGTGCACTTGGCAAGCGGTACCATAGGTGGAGATCTGTACGCATCGGCAGGTGTAATCATCATCGACGGCAACATTAGTGGCGACTTAGTAGTTAATGGAGCCGAGGTCACTATCAACGGAAGTATCGCCGGAGACATTATTGGTGATTTGGAAGAACTCAATATCGCAGAGGGTGCAGTCATTCTTGGCAACGTTGAGTATAAGAGTAATCTAATAGCGGAGATTGCTGAAGGCGCATCTATAATTGGTGAAGTGCTTAAGACAGAGGTGAAAGAGTCTGATGACGCTGTAGTGGTAGACATGGATGTAGACGAAGAGAAGATCATGGCTGTAGTTGGTGGAGTTCTTGGAACGCTGGTTTTCTTGAAACTAATAGCAGCGCTATTGGTTGCACTTTTCCTTGCTTTGTCGATACCAAAGACAACAAAGGGAATGGTCTTGAGCGCTACAAAGAGGCCTGGCGCAGCGTTCTTGAGAGGTCTGTTGCTCTTCATAGCGGGCCCCGTGATCCTTGGATTACTGTTCATTACGGTAGTAGGTATTCCCGTTGCCCTCGTGTTGATTGCTATGTGGATGATCATCGGCGTTATCTCACTCGGACTTACCGGAACGTTGCTTGGTAGTTGGTTATTCCAAGTCGCCAAGAAGCAGGACGCTCCTGTTATTACATGGGTTAGTGCAGTGGTTGGAACCTTGGTTATGACGTTGATCATAGTGGTTGTTCCATTTATTGGATGGCTTGCCGGTGCTATAGTTTACCTGATGACAGTAGGCGTGGCATTGGAGCTCATTTATAAGAAATACAAAGAGTTGAATTAAGGACAGAGGCAGAAAACAAAAAGATCCGACTATGTCGGGTCTTTTTGATAGCAGCCCACAGAGTGAGCTACGTCGTGCGTGTAGAGCATGGCTCCTCCAGGGTGTCACTCGAGGTGACTGGTTGAACGTTTTCCACGCCGGCGATACTTCCGATTGGTCGTATCATGAACCTGTGTGGGTGGCGCGTAAGTGCGCCGCTTCTTGATGTCCTCGGGTCGAATAACGATCCTCATGTCGTCCTTCTTCCGCCCGCGCACCTCCTGTGAACCTGTTCTCTTGCGAGCCATAGCTCCGTCCTCCGTGTCGTTGATTCGACGGTTATTTATACCACGGATTTTGGACGGTGTCAAGTATATGTGGTGTTCTTACATCCTTTTTATTGCCAGAATACGTCTCCTGCGTTAAACTACGGCCATATTTGAATATATGTCTTACAAAAACTACAAAAACATCGATAAACACAAGCGCATTAATGCGTCAAAGCCTGCTAAGTCACGCCTGCCTTGGGCATTTGCGTCATTAGCAGTACTTGTTGTGCTTGCCGCGGGGTTCGTTTTCCCGGGTGCATGGAACTCAACAGTCGGAGTAATTGAGCCGTTATCATTAAACGAACGTCCATTTCGGCTTGGACTAGACCTGATTGGTGGAACTCACCTTGTTTACGAGGCGGATCTATCAGCAATAGAGGAATCAGAGAGGCAGAACTCATTAAATGGTGTTCGCGATGTTATTGAGCGCCGTGTTAACTCGTTTGGAGTTGCAGAGCCATTAGTTCAAACAACTAAGAGTGGTGATTCGTACAGGGTCATCGTAGAGCTTGCTGGTATCTCTGATATTTCAGAAGCCATTAAGCAGATCGGTGAGACTCCTATTCTAGAGTTTAAGCGTCCAGGAACAGCTTCGGATGTTACGTTGAGTGGGGAGGAGCTTGCGCAGATCCAGGAAGCGAACAAGGCTGAACTAGCAACAGCCGAAGACTTACTCGACAGAGCAAGAGGCGGAGAGGCATTGGAAGACGTTGCAAAAGAAGCTCTTGGAGAGCAGGTGTTTGACACCGGATTTTTGTCATCAGACAGCCCGTATGTGGAGCATGCCGGTAAGTTGAGAGAAGGTGGTATTTCTGGAGACATTTTTGAAACCGAACGAACGTACTCAATACTTAGCCTTGTAGAAAAGCAGAAGGCGGATGAGTATCAGTACGACGAGATCATCCTGTGTCACAAAGACGCATTTGCATGTAGTGGAAGCGAACGAACAGCAGAGGAAGCTCAGACTATTGCGGACGATCTCTTGGCGCGTGCGACATCGGGAAACTTCGATGAACTGAAGACTGAGTTCTCCGACGACTTCTCTCGTGATGTAACCAACTGGATTCCGGCTGCGAATACTTCACTTGAAATTGGAAACTTTTTGATCGACGCCAAGGATGGAGAGTTTGGAATCGCAATGACTGACGTTGGTCTTGTAGTCGTAAGAAAAATCGATTCACGAAAAGCAGATCAGTATCGTTTTAACGAGGTCGCAGTTGCAAAAACTAGCATCGCTGACTTTGTTAATAACGCAGGTTGGCAGAACACAGGATTGAGCGGCGCTCAGCTTGAAGGATCGCGAGTTGAGTTTGACCCTAATACCGGAACACCTTACGTTACACTCGTTTTCGATAGTGAGGGTGGTCAGATGTTTGGAGACCTGACAGGGGAGCTCATTGGTCAGCAGATTGCTATTTTCCTAGACGGAGAAGTGATTTCTAGTCCAGTTGTGCAGGGAAAGATTACTGGTGGCGAGGCGATTATTACTGGTATCGGTGATGTAGATGAGGCGAAGGTTCTTGCACAGCGCTTGAA
>JABMPK010000008.1 GCA_013203725.1 Candidatus Uhrbacteria bacterium
CGTTCATGCCGTTTGTTACGACAAAGCTATGGGAGTCGTTTGATTCGGAGAAAATGTTATTGATAGAAGACTGGCCGCAGGTTCAGGAAATTTCAGTTGAGCGTATTGCGGAAGTCGCATATCCAGGACCTGGTGAAGGTTTGGATCCGTTGAATTTTGAAAGAGTGAAAGAGATTGTTACCGCGGTTCGGACGTCACGTGCTACTTATCGAATAGAACCTAAGAAAAAAGTTGACGCTGTTATTGTAGGCGACGATCTTGCGCCAGTTGAAGCATTGAAAGATGTTCTGCGCAGTCTTGGCGGGATCGAGAATCTTACGATTTCGAACAATGCCGAGAAACCTGAAGACGCGATCTCGGCGATCGCTGGAGGCGTGACAATCTATATTCCGCTCGCTGGGTTGATTGATACTGAGGCCGAGAAAATTCGGCTGCAGAAAGAACTCGATGGTGTAGCGGTATATGTAGCGAGCTTAGAGAAGAAGCTTGGAAACAAAGGATTCACAGATAACGCACCAGAAGAAGCGGTTGCGAAAGAGCGATCAAAACTGGACGAGGCTTCGGGCCGTCAGCGGGCGATCGAGGAGCAACTTGGTGCATTGAAATAATATGTTTAAAAAGAAAACGAACATCATCACAGAAAAATCTCGCATAGACGAGGTTATTGCGCGTGGAGTCGATACAATCTACCCAAACGACAAATGGCTTCGTCGTGAGCTGGAGAGCGGGCGACGATTGCGCTTGTACTTGGGCTGGGACCCGACGCCGACTGACATTCACATCGGCCACACCGTGCAGTTGTGGAAGATGCGCGAGTTCCAACGGCTTGGACACGAGGTTATCTTGTTGATGGGAACGTTCACAGCTACGCTTGGCGATCCAACAGGGAAGGCTGAGTCTAGGAAACCGCTCACACTCGAGGAGACTAAGAGAAACGCGAAAGGGTTCGAGGAAAAGACTCGCGCGATCTTTGATTACCCGGAGAACCCGATCACGATCAAATACAACCACGAGTGGCTGGAGAAAATGAACTTTGCCGACGTGGTAAAGCTTGCTTCTAACTTTACGGTTCAACAGATGATGGAGCGCGACATGTTTCAGGAGCGTGTTAAAGACGAGGCACCGATAGGGCTTCATGAATTCATGTACCCATTGATGCAAGGATACGACTCGGTCGCAATGGATGTTGACCTTGAGGTCGGTGGAACAGACCAGACGTTCAACATGTTGGTTGGACGAACATTGATGAAGAAAGTTAAGGGAAAAGAAAAAGGTGTTTTGACCAGGCCTCTGATTGCCGACGCTTCCGGTCGCAAGATTGGGAAGAGCGAAGGAAACGCGATCAACATTGATTCGCTACCAGAGGATCTTTACGGTAAAGTCATGACGTTGCCAGACGAGGTAATTTGGATGACGTTTGAGATGACGACGGATCTTACAATGGAGCGTATTAATGAGCTCAAAAAAGATCTCGAAAATGATCCTCGCGAAGCGAAGGGTCGACTTGCATGGGAGATTGTTCGGATTTACAACGATTCGGCTGCAGCTGACGCGGCGCAGGAAAGCTTTATAAGTGTATTCAAAGACAAGGAGGCTCCGGAGAATATGCCGAAGCATAAGCTTGTACTCGGAACCTCGGTAGTTGACATTTTAGTTGAAACAAAATTGTGTTCATCCAAATCGGAGGCTCGGCGAGCTATTGAGCAGGGAGGTGTTACTATGAACGAGGAGAAGGTGAGCGACATGAAAGCGAATGCAGAGCTTGGAGTGTTGCAGAAGGGTAAAAGACATTTTGTGAAACTCGTATAATATGGACCAACAATACGCCTATACACGCGCACGCTTAGACGTGCTTAAGGCTCTGAAGGGAGCTATCGGAAAAACGTATTCTCCAACGTTTGAGGAATTGGAGGTTCCGCCTCAGCCAGAGTTTGGCGACGCTGCGTTCCCTTGTTTTACGTTAGCCAAAGGTTTGAAGCGAAACCCGGCAGAGATTGCAACGGAGCTTGCGGCCAAGATTGGACCGAAGGGGATGATAAGTAAGATCGTCGCACGCGGACCATATGTGAACTTCTACTTTGACATGGCAGTGTACGGTCCGGAGGTGTTGAAGGAGATTGTTGTACAAGGGAAGAAGTACGGTGAGTCCAAGGTCGGTGAGGGGCGACGGGTGATGGTGGAGTACGCAAACTTCAACACGCACAAAGAGGTTCACATCGGACATTTGCGAAACATGGTTGTTGGTCACATGACTATCAATCTTTTGCGAGCGACCGGACACAGCGTTATCGCAACTTCGTACATAAATGACCTTGGTAACAACGTTGCTAAGTGCCTTTGGGCTATGAAGAAGTTTCATGAGCACGAGGTTCCAGAAAAAGGTGACGAGATAAATTTCTTGGGACGTGTTTATACTGAAGCTACATCGGCTTCCGAGGAAAACGATGAAGCACGCGCCGAGATTTCGGAGATTCAAAAGGAGTTGGAGACAAAGAAGGGCGAGTGGCACAAGCTTTGGAAGCAAACGCGTCAGTGGTCAATTGATGCTATCTACAGGATCTTCCATGAGATGGGAATTCCGATTGATGTTCAGTATTACGAAAGTGATTTGTTGGACTCAACGGCTCGACTCGTGAAAGAGTTGATGGACAAAGGTATCGCGGAGGAGAGCGAGGGTGCGACGATCGTGAACTTGGAAGATGAGGACCTTGGAGTGAATCTTCTGCGCAAGACTGACGGTACATACTTGTACAACGGGAAAGATCTCGCGCTCGCTGAACGTAAAGCTCAGGATCACGATATCGATAGAAGTATGATCGTTGTAGATCAACGTCAGTCCCTTGCAATGAATCAATTGTTCGCGACTTTGAAGTTGATGGGAATGGATATTCCGTACGAGCATCTCTCTTACGGTTTTGTGACTCTTCCAGATGGCGCAATGTCTTCAAGAAAGGGAAACATCGTGCGTTTTGAGGAGCTGCGCGATACTTTGCGAGAGGCTGCAAGCAAGGAGACCCGTGAGAGGCACAACGACTGGACTGAGAAGCAGGTGAAGGAAACTGCATATGGTGTTTCGCATGCTGCGTTGATATACGCGATGGCCAAACAGGATTCGGCAAAGGATATTGTTTTCAATATCGACGAGGCGATTGCATTTGAAGGGATGAGTGGTCCATACTTGTTATACTCAGTTTCGCGAATCGAGAGTTTGCTCAATAGCGCGAGGGTGAAGCCGCTGGTGGATGGATCGGTTATTGATTCTCCAGAAGCTAGAGAACTGGTCAATTTATTGGCGATGTATCCTGAGGTTGTGCTTGATAGCGCGTCTCAGATGCGGCTGGCAGATGTTCCTCAGTACGCATTCGAGCTGGCTCAGGCTTTCTCTAGCTACTACGCGGCGCATCGTGTTTTGGACGAAACGAACGAGGAGGTTACGGCTGCCAGACTTGCCCTAGTGGGCGCTGTCTTGGTAACCTTGAAAAATGCATTGGGCATTATGAACATAGACCCTGTAACACACATGTAAAAAACACTTATGGCAAAAGGAAACGGAGGCGATACAATTATCGCAGAGGGCGTAAAAGTGGAGGGTGACTTTACGAGTAACGGCAACGTTACAATCGAAGGTCATGTAACTGGGAATGTTGCAGCAGGGGGAGATATTTTTATTGGAGAGAACGCAGTTATCGACGCGGACGTCACAGCACGGAATGCTGTTGTAGCAGGACGCGTCAAAGGTAACGTTCGGATTGACGAGAAAATTGAGCTTACACAGTCATCAAATCTTGAGGGTGATCTTGAGACTCACATCTTGCATGTGGCTCCAGGAGCGCAAGTGAACGGTCGGATTGTAATGCCAGACGGAAAGAAGAGTGGAAAGGCTGTAAGTGAAGAGGGTCAAGACTAAGCATGTACTGCTACGTCTACGACGATTTTGTTCAGGAAAAAAAGTACGAGCGAGAACTTGCCGCGATTGAAAATCGAATAACTGACCTTGGTTTACAGGGGAAGACAATTCGTCTCGCATTGTTCCGCAACGCAGACGAGACTATCCGCGACGAGGTGAAGCGCGGAATTAAGACTGTGGTAGCGGTCGGTAACGATGCGACGGTTCACAAAGTTTTGAACGCTGTTATCGACAGTGGAGCCGTACTCGCACTTATTCCTGTAGGCGAGCCAACAGTGTTGGCTCATATTTTGGGTGTGCCCCACGGCGTAAAGGCGTGCGACGTTTTGTCGCAGAGAATAATTGAGAAGATGGACGCCGGAATGGTGAATCACCGCAGGTTTATAACAGGAGTCGCGTTTCCTAGCGCGAACGCTCAAGTTGATGTCAAAGGAAAATACCAGGTGATGCCGATGGTGAAGGGGAATATTGAAGTGCGAAATTTGTCGGTAAAAGAACCGCGCAGTCGTGAAGATATCAGCGACCCTACAGACGGTAAATTAGAAATTGTGATTGAGACGGAGATACGAAAAGGATTCCGAAAGAAATTGGGAGTAACAAAACTTCCATTGCCAGCTTTTGATATCACATACAAAAAACGAGTAAAGGCCCGCGCCGACGGAGCGGAGGTAGAAGATGACGAGTTCCATTTTTCAGTAGAGAGAAACGTAATGCAGGTTGTGGTAGGGCGAGAGAGGATGTTCTAGTACAGCTAATGTCGGAGACCACCACCTCTCTGTAGCCTTATGTCGCCAATGTCTGCACCATTGTCACCCCTCTGTCCTGCGGACATCTCCCCTTAGCAAGGGGAGACTTGCTAGTGTCTGCTAGTATTTTCTAGAAATTGCTAGCAGGTTCTAGAAAATACTAGCTACACCCTCCTTGCTAAGGAGGGGTGGCCGAAGGCCGGGGAGGTGGTAATTTTGCAGTTATTGGTTAACAAAGAAAAAACACCACTTTCGTGATGTATCTTTCTGGTACGCGCTGAGGGATTCGAACCC
>JABMPK010000072.1 GCA_013203725.1 Candidatus Uhrbacteria bacterium
AAAGACTTGTCATCTGTGAGCGCCGCCCAGTTGTCGTCTCCTGTCTCAAGCTCCGGCGAACCAAGGGTGACCATGGGCTCTAGCGCCAAGACCATACCAGACTTCAGCTTTGGATTCGGGACGTGATCTGTTACGTAGTTTGGGATGAACGGCTCCTCGTGAACCTCGTGGCCAACTCCGTGCCCGCCATAACTTGTTACGATTCCGTAACCATGGGGTTTGATTGTATTTTCAATTGCCTGGCTCATATTCTGCAACGGAACGCCGGCCTTTGCAGCTTTTATCCCATTCGCCAGCGCCGCCTTTGTAACATTCAACAATGAGCGAGCTTCTCCCGAAATATTCCCAACAGGAACAGTCATCGCCATATCAACAACAACGTCGTCAAGCCAAAGACCGATATCGAATCCAACAATATCCCCTTCCTCAAGTGCGATATCACGATCCCCTGTTCCGTGAATTACCTCCTCATTACGCGAAATGCACATGGTCGCTGGGAAAGGAATATCACCGCCTGCCTTGTAGCCAAGAAATGACGGAACACCACCGCCATCACGAATAACCTTCTCTGCAATTTTATCCAACGCTGGCATCTTCACTCCAGGCTTTACTGCTTTCACTGCTTCTCCGAGCGCCTTGCTCAAAAGCGCTCCGGCCGTTCGGAGCTTTTCAATGTCCTCGGATGATTTGATTAAAGCCATATTATTCTAAAATTGATTTGATCTTATCGTGTACCTCTTCTATCGGCCCGGACGCGTCAATACGGGCAACGTTTACTCCATGTTCTGCAAGACCGGCAATCAGAGGCGCGGTGTCATTACGGTAAATGTTCAACCGCAACCGGATAGCTTCTTCTTTGTCGTCGTCGCGCTGAAAAAGCTCTTTCCCATCATCGTCACATCTTCCATTCTCTTTTGGTGGGTTCGAGTTCATGTTCCAAATGTGGCCATCTGGGCACATCCATCTGCCTCCAAGTCGCATTACAGCGTCTTCGTCGTTAAGCTCCAATACGATCGCCAGATCTGGAGTCATACGCTCAAACAGCAGATCTAACTGTCTAGCATCGCGAGGATATCCATCGATCAATGCACCGTTCTTTGCATCATCTTTTTTGAGTCTCTTATCAAGAAGCTCGGTGATAATTTCCGCTGGAACAAGGTTGCCCGGATCAATTATTGACTTGATTTTAACACCAAGCTCCGAGCCACTAGCGATTTCATCGCGAAGCAATGCACCGGCTCCGATAATTGGTATATTCATCTCTTGGGACAATAACTGTCCCTGAGTGCCTTTTCCTGACCCCTGAGGGCCCATAAGTAGTATGATCATATGCATCGAGTTTAGCAAAGGTTAGCGAAAGAGTAAACCAAAAACGAGCCCTTGCAAGCTCGTTTTTAGTTTACAGCTGCTCGTACTCGTACGAAACAAGCTGAGCCTCTGTTTGTCTTATAATATCGATAATAACTGCCACGATAATCAGCAACGACGTACCACCAACCACAAGGGTCTGTGATCCCGTAATTGGCTGCATCGCCACAGGAAGTACTGCAATCACGGCTAGGAAGGTCGCTCCGATTAAGAGCAACTTGTTCATAGTCGATGCAAGATACTTCTCCGTTGGAGCGCCTGGTCTAACACCCGGAATAAACGCCCCCTGCTTCTGTAGGTTCTCCGCCATATCTTCTGGCTGGAAAATAACTCCAGTATAGAAGTATGTGAACCCGAACACGAGAACGAAGTATGAGATTCCATAGAACCAACCATTTTGGAACAATGTAATCACCTGCTGAGCGAGATCTGCCACCCAAACTGTACGCGCCTGTACAAAGAATTGTGCGATCATTGTTGGGAATAGAACTACAGAAATCGCGAAGATGATAGGAATCACACCAGCCATCGCAACCTTTAGTGGAAGAGATGTTGTTACGCCTGCAGTCAAACGGTTTCCCGCATGATGTCGTGCGTAGTTCACTGGCACGTTTCGTACCGCCTCGTTGATCAATGTTACAACCAGCACTGTTACGATTGCCATTACCAGGAAGACGATGATGTTCATTGTCTGGCTAGAGTCAAACGTAAGAATACTCTGCTGCAAGTACCGTGGGTATGTTGCAATAATTCCCGCAAGAATCATTATAGACAGACCGTTTCCGATACCCTTTTCTGTAATCAACTCTCCAATCCACATCAAGAATACAGTTCCAGCTGTCATGACTAACATAGCCATGAACAAGTCGAATCCTGTGATGATCAACCCACCACTTCCCCCACTTTGAGAGATAAGCGCGATGAATCCATACGCTTGGACTGCAGCCAGCGGAACCGACACCCAACGTGTCAGCTGGTTCAACTTTCGCCGACCCTCTTCTCCGCCCTCCTTCTGCATCTGCTTTAGCTTTGGGATAACCATCGTCAACAGCTGGAAAATAATCGAGCTGGTAATGTATGGCGCAACACCCAGAGCCACCACAGAGAAACTTTCAAGCGTTCCTCCAGAGAATATGTTCAAGAGCCCTAGGAACTGGTTACCCTCCAACATTCCCTTCAATGCTCCTGGATCAATTCCAGGAACCGGAATATGCGCTAGAAATCGAAACAGTGCGAGCATGATAATGACATACAAGATACTGTTTCGTAACGGTTTAACGGTCCAGATTTTTTTGATTTTCTCTAACATGAGAATGGGGTTATTCTACTTTTCCGCCTGCTGCGATAATCTTCTCTGCTGCTACCTTTGATACTTTGCAGCCCTTTACAACGACTGAATTTTGAACGTCTCCAACAGATAGAATCTTCACACCCTTTGAAGTGTCTGAAATAAGTCCAGCTGATTTCAAGGCCTTCGGAGTAATCATAGCGCCTTTCACTCTATTTAGGTCCCCTACGTTTACAACCTCCATCTTAGGAGCCAAACTCTTGAATCCTCGCAGCTTAGGCACACGAAGCAAGGTCTTCTTTAGACCCTTGAGCTTCAAACCGCCCTTTCCACCCGATCGTGAGCGCTGACCCTTGTGTCCACGTCCAGACGTCTTACCCTTTCGGGCAACTCCACGTCCAACACGCTGCTTTTTCTGTCGCGCACCATCGTTTGAAGATATTGTATGTAATTTCAATGACATATTACGCCTTCTTTACATCAGTTGCCGGCTTTTCAGCTGACTTTTTTGCCTCAGGCTTCTTTACTGCTGGCTTTTTTGCCTCCGGCTTAGCTGATGACTTTACAACTTTCTTAGCATCCTGAGTTCGCTTTGCTTGTCGCTTTTTTGCATTGCTTTCAGAATCAGTAAGTGTTCCCTCTGGAATAACCATCTGAGAAAGGGCGTCAAACGTAGCCTTTGCAACGTTGATCTTGTTCTTTGATCCAAGGATCTTTGTAACAACATCGCTCACACCTGCAAGGTCTAGAATAACACGCATTGCACCACCAGATTTAAGTCCAGTTCCCTTTGGCGCTGGCATGATGATTACATTCGCTGCACCAAACTGCCCTTCCTGGCGGTGAGGGAACGTTCCTTCTACCAAATCAAGAGTGACGAGGTTGCGCTGCGCCTGATGGAATGACTTCTGAATAGCCAGCTGAACATCCGTTCCTTTGGCTACTCCGAATCCAACACGCCCCTTTTTGTCTCCAATAACTAGAGCAACTCGGAAACGCATACGCTTTCCTCCGGTTGTAACACGTGTAACACGTGCTAGGTCCAATATACGCTGCTCAAATTCTCGTGGCTCTCGTTCTGGTCGTCGACTCGATCGTCGTTTTGAATCCCTGCGCTGACCACCTCCTCCTCGGCGATCATTTGTCTGGCTACCTCCAACCTTAGCCGCAGCGGGTGCTGCAGGCTTCTTTACCTCTACTTTTGCGGTTGTTGTTGTTTCTGCCATACGCTAGAATTTTAGACCACCTTCTCGCGCACCATCTGCAAACGCTTTGACGCGTCCGTGATAAGCGTATGATCCACGATCGAATATTATTGTTTCTATACTTGCCTTCTTAGCATTTTCAGCGATGAGCTTGCCCAACGCTGCTGCTTTTTCGATAGGTGTTCCTGTCTTCATCTCTTTGTCATTGATTGATGCCATAGTCTTCCCTGTATTGTCATCAATCAATTGTGCTGTAAAGTGCTTAGCTGACCGAAAGACTGAAAGCCGTGGGCGCTCCGCTGTACCGTGCAAACGTGCTCGGGTACGGTGGGCGCGACGTGCTCGTAAGAAGTGTTTCTTAATTTGCGCCATAGCCCTTATGCTGACTTAGCGGCCTTACCAGCCTTGCGACGAATTACTTCGTCCATATACTTAATTCCTTTACCTTTATACGGCTCTGGCTTTCTCAACTTTCGAATCTCAGCCGATATGTGACCAACCAATTGCTTGTCGATCCCTTTGACCGTGATCACATTCTTTTCAACCTCTGCCGTGATTCCGTCAGGCAGTGCGAAGTCGATCTCGTGCGAGTATCCAAGGTGCAAGTTCAGGGAATTCCCTTGAAGCGCCACCTTGTAACCAACACCGTTAACTTCTAGTTGCTTTGAAAACCCTTCAGTTACACCTTTCACCATGTTGGCGATATTTGATCTCATCGTTCCCCAAAGCGATCGGTTTAACTTGCTTTCGAGGTCTGTCATTGCAACTGCAATTTCTTTTCCAGCCTCTCCATCAGCGATAGAAACGGTCGCGTTTTTGTGAACATCCAGTTCAAGCTGACCCTTAGGTCCCTTGACCGTAACATGCTTTCCTTCAACGCTTGCCTCTACACCACTTGGAAGTACTATAAGTTGTTTTCCAATTCGTGACATAGGCCTAAAAAATTTCGCAAAGCACCTCTCCCCCAAGACGACGCTTACGCGCGTCCTTGTTTGTCATCAAACCATTTGGTGTTGAGATAATCGCAATACCAATGTCTGAGTAAACACGAGGAAGTTCTGTGACCTTCGCATACATGCGTCGGCCAGGTGTTGAAATGCGTTTTAACTTTCGAATAACTGGTCGTTTTCCTTCGTACTTCAAAGACACTTCAATGTCTTTGAACTTAGAGTTTGCTGCCTCTACAATCTTCACGGAACTAAGATAACCTTCTTTCTCCATTATCTTGGCAATCGCAAACTTAATATTCGAGTAAGGTGCTCGAACTTGTTTGAGACTCGCCATCTGTCCGTTTCGGATGCGAGTGAGCAAATCTGAAATTGGATCTGTCGTAGGCATATTACCAGCTTGATTTGGTGATTCCGGGAACCTCACCTTTATTTGCTAACTCGCGGAAGCATATGCGACATAGACCGAAGTCACGCATAAATCCACGTGGTCGACCGCATTTCCAGCAACGTCGAACAACGCGTGAAGCGAACTTCGGCTTTCGTTTTGCCTTGGCGATTAAGGATTTCTTTGCCATAGCGAGTTAGTTCTGAATCTTCTTAAATGGGAAACCGAGTGCTTTGAAGAGAGCTTCGCCCTCCGCCTTGCTCTGCGCTGTTGTGGTTATTGTAACCTGCAGACCATGGAGCTTATCTACGTCCACTGCAGAAACTTCTGGAAAAGCGATGTGCTCTTTGAATCCAAAGTTGAAGTTTCCACCTGAGTCAACGCTCTTCAGTTCAATTCCTCGGAAGTCGCGGATACGCGGGAACGTTACGTTTACAAGCTTCTCGATGAAGTCGTACATGCGTGGTCCTCGCAACGTCACTTTGATACCAACGGGCATTCCCTCTCGTATCTTGAACGTTGCAATAGACTTACGTGCCTTTGTGAACACTGGCTTCTGTCCAGTGATCTGCTCCAAGGTCTTCTCCACCGTCTCGGTATAAGCCTTGTCCTTGAGCCCTTTTCCTAAACCAACGTTGAGCGTTACTTTCTCAAGCTTTGGAACAGCGTTGACGTTTGATAGTTTCAACTCTTCCTTCAACTTTGGCACGGCTTCCAAATATTTTTCTTTCATTGTTGCCATACGCTTAGATTGTTTCACTCTTACCAGCCTTTCTAAGAACGCGATTCTTGATCGTCTTCTTATCCTTAGTGACCGTCTCGTATCCCACGCGGCCAACTCCGTCTGTTCCGACGATGGCTACGTTTGATGCGTTCATTGGTGCAGGATATTCGATCTTCTTTCCTTTCTGATTCGCGTTACCCTTCAAGTGCTTGGTTGTCATGTTTAGTTTATCGACCACTACCTTTCCCATCTCTGGAAAAGTCTGGATCACTTTACCGGTCTTTCCTTTGTCCTTACCGGCTAGGACTTTAATGTTATCACCTGTTCTAATTTTCATAGGCTAGAGTACCTCTGGAGCCAACGAAACGATCTTTGTGTATCCCTGTGCTCGCAATTCACGAGCGATAGGGCCAAAAATTCGTGTTCCTTTTGGCTCTTTACTTTCTTTATCAACGATCACGGCTGCATTTTCATCGAAACGAATGTATGTACCGTTTGATCGTCGGATCTCCTTTCTTGAACGCACTAGAACGGCGTGCACAATGTCACTCTTTTTGACGGCCGCGTGAGGCTGAGCCTCCTTCACAACACATGTCATAAGATCACCAATACGTGAGTAGCGTTTCTTGTACCCTCCGAGTACTCGAATCACCATGAGCTTTTTTGCTCCACTGTTATCGGCAGACATTATCATTGATTGATTCTGTACCATATGACTATTCTTCTGAGTCAACCTGCGTGTCGCGTTCACCTAGAACACGCCATCGCTTTGTCTTAGATAGTGGTCGCATTGCTGCGAATGATACTTTGTCTCCTTCTTTGAACTTGTTCAATGGATCGTGAACGTGGAATTTCTTCGACACTCCGTATCGCATTTTGTACTTCTTGTTCAATTTTGTTCGGTCAACACGAACCACAATCGTCTTATCCATTTTTGTGGAGACGACTGTTCCGCTCAATGTGCGGAGCATAGCATTGTCTGTATTCAATTCACTCATATTATGCGGTTGTGGTTTCCTCTGACTGCATTTGCTTAAGTCGAGTTTGGATTCTCGCGATTGTGTTTCGAGCTACTCGCACTTTGCGGACGCTCTTTAGCTGGTTAGCAGCTAACTTGAAACGCAGCTCTCGAAGTTCCTCACGCTGTTCAGAAAGCAGCGTCTGGAGATCCTCCTTCGACTTCTTTGATATATCTTGGAAGTCCATACTACTGCTTCGTTATAAATTTCGTTCTTACAGGCAACTTGTGCGCTGCAAGACGAGTTGCTTCTCTTGCCTGTTCTTCCGTCACACCGGCGAGTTCAAACAGAACTGTACCTGCTCGCACGACTGCAACGTAGTGATCAACCGCTCCTTTTCCAGATCCCATCGTGTTTTCATTTCCATGAAACGTGATTGGGTGGTCAGGGAAAATGCGGATCCAAGTTTTTCCTCCACGCTTGATAGACCGCACCATGGCTCGACGAGCTGCCTCAATTTGACGAGACGTGATCCATGATTCTGTCATTGCTTTTAGACCGAACTCACCAAATGCTAGCTGTGTCTTCTGGGTTGCCAAGCGCTTACCGCTCGCACGACCCTTGTGCCACTTTCGGTGTTTAAGTTTCTTTGGCATCAACATAGGCTATCGTGATGATCGGTTATCATTTCTTGAAGGACCTCGTCCTCCTCCGCCGCCTCTTCCACCACGATTGAACCCACCGCTTCTACCACCAGATCGTCCTTCACGCTTTGGCGCCATTACAGTAGCCTCTTCATCTCCGAAGACTTCACCAAGATAGATCCATACTTTCACACCAATCACACCAAATGTGGTGTTAGCCTCAGCATGATAGTACTGAATGTTCGCACGCAGGTTCTGCAATGGAACACTTCCCTGGTTAACTCGTTCGGAACGTGCAATATCGGCTCCGTTTAATCGTCCTGCCACGATAATACGGCAACCCTTTGCCCCGCCCATCATGACACGATCAACAGTCTGCTTCATCACACGTCGGAAAGGCATTCGTTTTTCAATATCCATCGCAACCTGTTCTGCTGTAATTGCAGCAGAAAGTGCTCCATGACCAATATCTTGAACGTTGATGTGAATCGTGACACGTTGTCCACGGAAAAAGCGATTCTTCAAGTCTTTCTTGAGTTCGTCAGCTCCGCTACCCGCACGGCCAATGATGAATCCTGGCTTTGCAGTATGCACCGTAACCGTAACCGTGTTTCGAGATCGATCAATAACAATTTTATCGATTGCAGCCTCTCGCAATTTCTTCTTTAAGTAATGCCGAATCATGACGTCCTCTCGCAAGAACTGAATGTAGTTCTTGTCGCTAAACCACTTAGAGTCCCAAGTAGCCACCGTACCGATTCGGAAAATTTTTGGATGGACTTTGTGACCCATATTAGCTCTTCTTTTTATCTTCTGCCGCCGTCTTGGCTTCAGCCTTAGGCTTTGCAACCTTTGGCTGTGCAGTTGGTTTCTTTGCTACTACTTTCTCTACAGTCTTTTCTTCCACCTGTTTCTCTTCTGCGACTCCACCCTTCTCAGTGAGAATCACGTTGATGTGGCTTGTTCGCTTTCTGATAGGTGTAGCTCGTCCCTGAGCACGCGGCGTTGATCGCTTAATCGTTGGACCACCGTCTACGGTAATCGTTGAAACCATTAGGCTCTCCTTGTTCATCCCGTGGTTGTTAACAGCATTAGCTACTGCTGACTCTATTAGCTTTCTAACGGGGCGTGCTGCCTGCTTACTTGAGAACGTCAACTGCTTAAGAGCAGATGACACGCTTGTTCCACGCACCATATCTACGACTAGTCGTACCTTTCTTGGTGACATGAGCAAGAAGCGCAATGTTGCTTTTGATTCTGCCATATTATTGCTTCTTACCAGCATGTTTAACGAACTTGCGCGTTAGCGAAAATTCTCCCAAACGATGACCAACCATATTGTCGATAACGACGATTGGCACAAATTGACGACCATTGTGCACGCCAAACGAGAATCCAACCATTGCTGGTGTGATTACAGCTGCACGATTATAGGTCTTCAAAACTGTTTTATCGCCCACTTTTAACTCAGCAACCTTTTTCAAAAGGCGCTCGTCTGTGTTGGGTCCTTTTTTCAAGCTTCGTGACATATAGTTATCGTTTCTTTGACTTACGTCGCGATAGGATCAATCTGTCTGATCCCTGTTTGCGTCGTGTTTTCACTCCAAGTGCTGGTTTTCCTTGCGGTGTCTTTGGATGCTTCATTCCAATAGGCGCTCCACCTTCTCCTCCTCCATGAGGGTGGTCTACTGGGTTCATAGCTTTTCCTCTGACAGTAGGTCGGAAACCTCTGTGTCGTGTTCGTCCAGCCTTTCCCCAACGGATCAATCGGTGATCAGGGTTTGAAACCTGTCCGATAGTGGCCGAGCTCTTTCGTGACACTAGGCGAATTTCACCTGACGGAAGTCGCAACTGAGCTGACGCTCCTTCTACTCCCATGAAAGTTGCGGTTGCTCCTGCTCCTCGCACAAGCTGTCCACCCTTTCCGGGCTGAAACTCAACGTTGTATACACCCATTCCCTCAGGAATTAACTCTAGAGGGTATCGGTTACCTGGCTTCATAGCGCCTTTCTTCTGTGAAGAAATCACATTGTCCCCAACCTTCATCTTGTTCTCTGCCAAAATGTATCGCTTCTCACCATCTGCGTAGTTAAGAAGTGCGATTCTAGCGTTTCGATTAGGATCGTATTCAATTGTCGCAACCTTTGCTGGGACATCGAACTTTGTTCGCATGAAATCAACCACTCGAATGTGACGCTTTGCTCCGCCTCCACGATGACGAACGGTAATCTTTCCGTTCAGTCGTCCAGAGTTTTGCTTTCGCGCCTTCAAGAGTGACTTCTGTGGTTTTGTTGTCGTTATGTCTTCGAACGACTGCACGCTGGACTTACGTCGCCCAGGTGTTGTTGGATTGTATCTAATTATCGGCATATTCTAGACTCCTTCGTGGAGATCAATGTGCTCTCCCTTTTTGAGGAACACGTACGCTGCGCGCCAATCTTTGCGTCGCCCTAGCGTTCTTCCAAAACGTACTGCCTTTCCTTTTCTATTCATGATGTTAACGCGACGAGGTGTCACGCCATATAATGCTTTGATTGCATCTCTCACCTCAACCTTATCTGAACCGCGAGCAACCTCGAAGAGGTAAACGCCATCAGTTGCAAGACCAGCAGACTTTTCTGTGGCTAGCGGTCGAAGTAAAACTCGGTAAGCATTTCCTGTAGACTTTGCAACTTTTTTTGCAGCTGGCTTTTTCTTAGCCGTTGCTTTAACTGCTGGCTTTGTTGCATCCTCCACAACTTCAGCCTCAATCTTTTTCTTTATAATTGCCATACGCCTTATTTCTTCACAAAGTGATTTGTAAGCGCGTCGAGCTCCGTCTGTCCAATCACGATAGTTCCTGCTCGCATTACATCAACTGTGTTAATGCTGTTTGGAGCGATTGTATCTAGGAATGGAATGTTTCGGGCTGAACGTCGTGCATTCTCGTTTGATGGAGAAACAATCATCAACGTTCGCTTTCCAACAATTGGCAAAGCATTCAAAACTGCTGCCATCACCTTTGTCTTTGGGGCTTCAATGCTGAGATCGTCTACAACTATAAATACCTTGTCCGCTACCTTGCTAGTCAACGTCATGAACAAAGCCTGTCGCTTTGCTCGCTTGTTGAACTTCTTCGCGAAGTTTCGGATGTTTCTTGGACCAAAGGTGATCCCTCCACCTACCCAAATTGGTGAACGGCGTGACCCATGTCGAGCACGACCCGTTCCCTTCTGTCGCCAAGGCTTCTTTTTTGTTCCGGCAACTTCTGATCGATCTTTTGTATGAGCCAAGTTGACTCGGCTGTTAGCTTGCTGAGCGACAACCGCCTGGTGAACAAGGTTTTCGTTTGCCTCAACTCCAAAAATGGCATCGTTGAGTTCAACCTCGCCTACTTCCTTTCCCTCTTTGTTGTATACGTTTACTTTCATATACGACTATTTGGCGGTCTGAATAAATACAAATCCATTTCGCGCACCTGGTACGGCGCCCTTAATGGCGATGATATTTTCTTGTGGTCGCACCTCCACTACCTCAAGATTCTGTACCGTGACGCGGTCTCCTCCCATACGTCCAGGCATTCGCATTCCTTTAAACACTTTCTGTGGACCTGTAGCTCCAATGGATCCAGGCATACGCAATTGGTCTTTTGTACCGTGCGTCTTCATCTGTCCATGGAATCCGTGTCGTCGCACAACTCCCTGAAAACCCTTTCCTTTTGATACACCTGTCACATCGATAACGTCTCCTACTGAAAAAGCAGTCGTGTCGATCGTTGCTCCAACTGTAAGGTCTCCAAAATCGTCTGTGCGGAATTCACGTACAACCTCAAAGAGGCCCATGTCCTTCCACTGTCCACGCTGTGCTTTCGCAATGCGTTTTTCTGACCGATTTCCGAATCCAACTTGCACTGACGAGTAACCATCGCGCTCCATCGTTTTGATGTCGGTAACCTTTGCAGGGCCGGCTTCGACGAGCGTGACGGGAACAACAGTTCCGTCTTCAAGGAAAATCTGAGTCATCTCTCTTTTTCGTCCTATGATGAATTTCATATCTTCGTGGGATGTGCACGTTTTTAGGCGTGTATAGATCCCTCATTGTGAGTAAGAAAAAACCAGAAGTCTCGGGGGTAGTTTTAGGTTTCCCTATTGCTAATCCCAAGGCCTCTAGCCACAAATACGATCAACTCGCTATTTTGCGCGAGTCCAAAGAAATTTTGTGGAAATTATTCTGGTGTAAAATGAATGTTTCTATTGCGGCCGTTCAAACCGATAGAAGGTTTTCGTCGTGGCAGTAACCACAATCGATCTTTCTTCTATGTCCAAAGGTCACGCTGGTCGATGACCAGAGACGACACATCGATCATTCGATAGGTCATCCCCAAGCACCGCGAGGGGGATTTTCAGTTTCCAATTTGACAATTTTCAAATGGATCATTGACCCAATTTCCATTCACTTGAAAATTGCAAACTTGCATCTTGAAAATTCTTACATCTTGATCTCTACGTCTACTCCTGATGGCAGGTTCAAGCTCATGAGAGAATCAATTGTTCGCTCTGAAGGCGACACAATATCAATCAATCGCTTATGTACACGCATCTCGTACTGCTCACGCGCCGTCTTGTGAACGAACGTTGAACGGTTAACGGTGTACTTTCGCTTCTCTGTTGGAAGCGGAACTGGTCCTAGGACCTTTGCGCCGGAACGCTCAGCTGTCTTTACGATCGTCTCCGTAGCTTTATCGATGATCTTGTGATCATAAGCACGAATCTTGATTCGTATACGCTGTTCAGTTGCTGTCTTTTCTGCCATAGAAGGTACGATGATATATCACAATGAGAGACGCTTTCACGTCTCTCATATATGCATTTATTCGATAATTTTTGTTACTACTCCAGCTCCAACTGTTCGACCACCCTCTCGGATAGCGAATCGTGTCTGGTCTTCTAGAGCTACTGGCACGATCAACTTGATCTTTACGTTCACAGTATCTCCAGGCATGACCATTTCTGCTCCACCAAGGTCCTCAACATCACCCGTAACATCTGTTGTTCGGATAAAGAACTGTGGCTTGTATCCCTTGAAGAAAGGCTTGTGTCGTCCTCCTTCTTCTTTTGTAAGAGCGTACACCTCAGCTTCGAAGTATGTGTGTGGAGTAATAGATCCAGGTATGCAGAGAACCTGACCGCGCTGTACGTCCTCCTTGCGGATTCCACGTAGCAATAGTCCGGCGTTGTCTCCAGCCTGCCCTTTCTCTAGCTGCTTGTTGAACATCTCGATTCCAGTAACTGTTGTCTTCTGAGTTTCTCGGATTCCAACAATTTCAACTTCTGTGTTCAACACGATTGTTCCACGTTCAATACGTCCTGTAACAACCGTTCCACGTCCCTCAATTGAGAAAACGTCCTCGATTGACATCAAGAAAGGCTTGTCTGTCTCTCGAACTGGCTCTGGAACGTACTCGTCCAAAACCTTCACCAACTCTAGAATAGGCTTTGCAGCCTCTTCATCTGTTGGGTTCTCCAACGCTTTAAGCGCTGAACCACGGATGATAGGTGTCTCGTCTCCAGGGTATTCGTACTTCTTCAAAAGGTCACGAATCTCCTCTTCAACGAGGTCAACCAACTCAGGATCATCAACCTGGTCGATCTTGTTTAGAAATACCACGATTGTAGGCACTCCAATCTGCTTTGCAAGAAGGATGTGCTCACGTGTTTGTGGCATCGGACCGTCAGCGGCGTTCACTACCAAAATAGCAGCGTCCATCTGAGCAGCACCTGTTATCATGTTCTTCACGTAGTCAGCGTGTCCTGGACA
>JABMPK010000009.1 GCA_013203725.1 Candidatus Uhrbacteria bacterium
CCATTCCAACTGTATCTGTTTTTGGGTTTGGCATCAGTCCCTTTGGTCCCAAGATCTGCGCGATCTTTCCAAGCTTAGGCATCATTGTTGGAGTTGAAACAGCAACGTCAAAGTCGATGTTTTTCTTCTGAGAGATCTCGTCGATCATCTGAATGTCTCCAATAATATCTGCTCCAGCATCCTTTGCTTCTTGCTCCTTGCCTTCGTCAACGAAGGCAATCACACGCTTTGACTTTCCTGAACCATGAGGAAGTGTAACAGTTCCACGGATCTGCTGGTCTCCCTTTTTAGGATCGATTCCAAGTCGGAAGTGCACCTCTACAGACGCGTCAAACTTTACAGCTGATGTTTCGATTGCAAGTGGTACTGCTTCTTCCTGTGTGTAAACTCGGCCCTTGTCTAGCTTTTCGCTCTGAGCCTTCATTCGTTTTCCGATAACCGGTGTAGCGACTTTTGCCATATGTATATGTTAGTGGTTCAAACGTACTATGTCGTACTCCCACGAATTATTATTCTGAGTTTGCTCGTTTAGAGCTCTGATTCGATGCCCATCTGACGTGCAGTTCCTGCAACGATTTTGATCGCTGCCTCCATGTCATTGGTATTCAAGTCTGGCATTTTCTTTTCCGCAATCTCTTCTAGTTGAGCGCGTGAAAGTTTACCAACCTTGTTCAAGAGTGGGTTGCTTGAAGCCTTCTTTAGGTTCAAGACCTTCTTGATTAGGGAAGACGTTGGTGGCGTCTTCATGATGAAGTCGAAAGTTCGATCTTCGTAAACACTGATCACAACTGGAACAATGTCTCCACGGCGGTCAGCGGACGCGTTGTTGAACTGTAGACAGAAGTCCTGAATGTTCAATCCGTGCTGACCAAGTGCTGGTCCAACTGGTGGCGCTGGGTTTGCCTGTCCTGCTGGAATTTGTAGTTTGATCTGCGTAAGTAGTTTCTTTGCCATAAGTCATTTTTTATAGAAGATTCCGCGATGCGGCAACTTCGACTGATTAATACCTCCTCACGTCCTTCGTAGCTCTTTGCGAAGAATGGATTACAGTGCTGTGACTTGAAGAAAGTCGAGCTCAACTGGAGTCTCGCGGCCGAACATGTTAACAAGCACTTTAACTTTTCCTCGCGCTTCGTCAATCTCGTTGACCTTTCCTTCAAAGTTCTTAAACGGACCATCGATAATCTTTACTGCGTCGTTCACAGCAACATCGATTGTAAACTCTGGCTCGTTAACTCCCATGCGCTTCTGAAGCACGACAACCTCTTCGTCTGAGAGAGGGGTTGGGGTAGTTCCCGTTCCAATAAATCCTGTTACGTTTGGTGTGTTACGCACAACGTACCAAGAGTCGTCGTCTACGACCATTTCGATAAGTACATAGCCGGGGTAGATCTTTTCTTCCACGACTTTGCGTTTTCCGTTTCTAATTTTGATCTTCTTCTCCTTCGGAATTAGGATGTTGAAGATTTTTTCCTCCATGTCCATCGAATCTGTGCGCTGTTCAAGGTTATTTTTCACATTCTCCTCGTAACCGGAGTATGTGTGAATAGCGTACCATCGACGTCCAAGGTTGGCGGTTTGTTTAGCCATACATTGGGGTTAGGGAAAGAACGATTCGAATTAACTAAACGACGAGTTTGAGTAACGTCGTAAATACGTAGTCTAGGCCTCCAAAGAAGGCTGCGACTATGATGGTGATAATAATCACCAATGCAGAGTAACGGAATGTCTCCTGACGCGTTGGCCAAGTGATTTTTCGTCCCTCCTCAACTGATCCGCGGAAATATTCCGTGGCCGCTTTTATGATGTTTGCCATAATGTGAATTGGGAATGGGGAATAGCGAATTGGGAGATATTGGACCTCTCGATTCTGTATTCTGTATTCCATTTTCTTTGTATCTAAAAACCCCACCGTGGATGGGGAGCTTTCGGGGCTATTCTAGGACAAATAGGGGAAAAAGTCAAATGGTGTGGGCTGTGGAGCGATTGTCGACTATATTGAGCAATTTTCCTGCTAATTTTAGCTAAAACGCTTGACATCGAGTGCATTTATGATATTCTCACAGCGTTCACAAAAAGGAGAACAAAAGTGAAACCTGAACCTATCATTGATGTGCTGCTACAAGAAATCGTGTGTCATTCCTCGGAGCAGTTGGAGCCTGCACGCAAAAGGGTGTGGGCTGGTGTTGATAGTGTGTGTAGAGCGATGAAGTCGGAGATGGTCTTTGGATTCCTGTCATCGACTCCTCAGAAGATCTCGACGGATGACGCTGTAGGGCCTTCCAGGTTCGGCGCCGTGATCAAGATCGTGGTTGGGAATTTTGGCTGGGAGGTTCGTAACCTTGGAACCGGTCTCCTGATCACACCAGAGCCTGGTTCAGGCGGCTATGAGATGCGCGTTCTGATGGACGTCTTGTCTTGTCAGAAGACATACTTCGCAGAAGGCGGAGAGTTCCTGGTGGAGATTCCAGGTGACCCGCAGGTGATCCGGATCCTGGGCGTTCGTTACGAGTTGACTCGCACGAAAGAGAGCTTGCTCATTCGCAACCTGTCAGAGCCGGGCGGACCGATTCTGGCCGAGCTGTTCGCAGTTCTCGCAAACTTCTAGTCCTTCTGGGTAGCCCCCAGGAGGGCGTTTTTTTTATTCAGGACGAGCCGGATCGTGTGCGATATGATTGACAGATCGACCGTGATCCGCTATCGTCACATCGTTTTCACCGTTACGGTGAAGCGAAGATTTCAACTGAGAAGGAGACGGCATGGCGCAAGCCGATGTTGACGTGGATGAGCCGAAGACGATTCTGGATTTGCTGTGGATGCCGCGCGAAGAAGGGGATGCGCAGCGGCTGACGGCAGCGATCATCCGCATGAAGAAGAGGCGGAAAGACAAGCTTCAGACTTCGTTCAGCTTTGAGGTGGGCCCGGAGAGCGTCACGTTCAGCTTCCTTGGCACGCGTTACGAGGTTGCATGTTTGGACGGTGTCTTGCGGATCAAGTCTCTTGCATTCATTGCGAGTCGACTGTGAAGGGCTATGCAGGCAAGCCATCGGGGAGTGACGGGATTGCGTACTTGATGAAGATCTTGTCCAATCACAAGGGGCTTGCAGGCGTGCGGCTTGCATGGGTACCGACCCCGATTGACCTCATGTGTCGCCACTACGAAGGTGGCTTGACCGACGACACCGTGGCAGACACTGCATGTCATGTGCGTGACGTTCGCGCCATCAACGCGATGCTTGATAGAAGGGGGTTTACGGTCTGCGCAACGGAGGCTATTCGACTGCGTGCAGATGGAATTTGCGACGAAGCTAATCTGCGTGGCATGCATTACCAGATTGGAAGTGAATCGCACGGATTCCACGTGGAATGGGAGGGAGACGAGCTGGCCATCTGGGGACACGATGGTCACGTGTTCGGGCCCAGTTTCCTCGAAGCCATCAGCACTCTCTAGAAGCGGACAGGTCGCGACCTGTCCCTACGCCAAAACGAAAAGCCCACACCGACTGGTGCAGGGCCTTTTTTTATATGTCCAAGTTCTTTACGCTCTTTGCGTGTGTGCTTATGAAGTGTTTTCTGGGCGCAACATCTGTGCCCATCAATGTGTCAAACACTACATCCGCCTTCGCTGCGTCATTGATTGTTACCAACTTCATGACACGGTTTGCTGGGTTCATGGTTGTTTCCCAAAGCTGGTCTGGGTTCATTTCTCCAAGTCCTTTGTATCGCTGAAGGTTCACTTTGCGTCCACCTTCTGCCACAACAATCTCGCCACCCGTTTCTTCATCGATCATCACTGTTGTCTTTACAGGCTCAGAACCTTTCGCCGGCTTGATCATGCGTGCGACAATCTTATCTTTGTCCTCGTCTGTAAAGGCATACTCGACTGCTTTACCAACCTGAACTCTATATAGCGGAGGTTGTGCAATGAATAAGTGGCCTTGTCGGATAAGCTCCGGGAAGTAGCGGAAGAACAGTGTGAGTAGAAGCGTTCTAATGTGCGCTCCATCAACGTCCGCGTCAGTCATGATGATGATTCGTCCATATCGCAACTTGTCCATGTGGATGTCGTCACCGATTCCAGTTCCTAGTGCTATTACGAGAGACTTTACTTCGTTGTTTGTGAGCATCTTGTCCAGACGTGCACGTTCAACGTTCAAGATTTTTCCACGTAACGGTAGGATCGCCTGAAATTCTCGTTCGCGTCCTTGCTTTGCAGAACCTCCAGCCGAGTCTCCCTCAACAATGTATAGCTCAGACTTTGAAGGGTCGCGACTAGAACAATCAGCAAGTTTTCCAGGAAGCGTGAGTCCTTCAAGCGCACCTTTGCGCAAGATAGTGTCGCGAGCTGCTCGTGCGGCCATTCGGGCGCGCGACGCTAGCAGCGACTTTTCAAGAATCGAGGTTGCGTCTCTTGGATGTTCTTCAAGGAATGTCTTGAGCGCATCTGCAAAAACACTTTCGGTTGCTCCTCGCGCTTCAGGGTTTCCAAGCTTTGCTTTTGTTTGACCTTCAAACTGAGGTTCGGCGATACGCAACGACACCACTGACGTCAAACCTTCTCGAACGTCATCTCCAGTCAAGTTCGCGTCCTTTTCCTTAATATGTCCTTTCTCGCGTCCGTAAGTATTCAATACTCGGGTTAACGCAGTCTTGAATCCTGCAAGATGTGTTCCACCTTCTGGGTTCAAGATATTGTTTGTAAAGCAATGTACGTTTTCGTGGAATTCTTCTGTGTACTGCATCGCGATCTCAACCTCAACGTCACCAGATGTTTTTACAACGTGCAGAATGTTGTCGTGCTTTGGCTTCTTGCCAAAGTTTAAGTGACGAACAAACGACGATACTCCTCCTTCAAAATAAAATGCATACTCAGTCGACACGTCTTTCTTGCGTTCGTCTACGAGTATAAGTTTTATATTTCGTGTCAGATACGCGTGTTGGCGTAGTCGATCACGAATTGTATCGATATTGTATTCTGTCGTTTCAAAGATCGATCCATCTGCCTTGAAGGCGATAGTGGTTCCAGTATCCTTTGCTTTGCCTGTTGGCTTCAACTTATTCTGAGGCTTTCCGATTTTGTAGTCTTGGTGATAAAGCTGTCCACCACGTCGCACTTCTACCCACAGGTCTTCAGAGAGTGCGTTTACAACTGATACTCCAACTCCGTGCAAACCTCCAGAAACCTTGTATCCGGATTCATCGCCTCCAAATTTTCCACCGGCGTGCAGCTTTGTAAGCACGAGCTCGACTGCGGATATTTTGTACTGGGGATGATTATCCACAGGGATTCCACGACCATTGTCTGTAACACTTGCCCAACCATCTGGGAGCAACTTAATAGTAACCGTGTCAGCATGACCGGCCATTGCTTCGTCGATTGAGTTGTCCACCACTTCCCAAATAAGGTGGTGCAATCCGGACTCTCCGGTTGACCCGATGTACATTCCTGGACGCTTACGAACAGGGTCGAGTCCTTCCAGAACTTGAATCTGTGCAGCGCCATATTCTCCTTTAACAGCAGCTTTATTGGCCGCAGGTTTCTTTGTCGTTGTCTTTTTTTCCGGTTTCTTTGGAGGCATACAGGCGTTTTCTGTCTTTAGCAATGGCAGTATTTTAGCATTGTTTAGGCATTTGAACAATAGTGTAGGTGTATTACGCCAGGAACAATTAAAACTTAGAAATTAAAATTTGTGTCTTGATTTATAATTCATAATTTACAATTGCTCGCAGTATACTCACATCTATAACATGGTATACTTGAACACACTATGGGTGTATGGCCGTTCTCAATGTTTGAACCGAAGAGTAACCAGACTCCAGTGTTGGAAAAAGAAAGTCAGGCGCCAAAGCCTGTCTTGCTTAAGGCTGAGAAAGAAGCGGAGAAGATATACAAGCGTGAAGTGTGGTGGTTGGAACATAGAACTGGATTAAAGAAGAGCGCGATTGTTGCGTTGATTGTTGTAGAGGCAATTCTGGGACTTATTGGACTGTACGCTTTCGCAGACTATTATCTTATTGATTACGTTGAAGAACAAAGGATGGCATCTACATTCTTTGAGGGGGCGGGCGATTTAAAAGCTGCGAATACTCGGCAGACTCCGATCGAACTTTCGTTTGAATCTGCGTCTTCGGTGCAGAGCGGTCAACGATACGACATACTCGCTTTTGTAGAGAACCCAAATACGGACTGGATCGCGCAGCTTGAGTATCACTTTAATTACGCAGGAGAGAAATCGAGCACGGAAACGATAGTTGTAAACCAACAGAGCAGACTTGCACTGACCAAGCTGGGTATTGAGGGAGCACGGTCTCATGCAGTAGAGTTGGTTATAGATGATGTCATGTGGCAGAAGATTGACCTCCACAAAATTTCCGACCCGATTCTGTGGAAGAAGGAAAGATGGAATTTGGAGATCAGCGAGGCTCAGCATAGCTCTAACCTCGTGATAGGCGACAGATCATTTGGACGGACAACATTCAAAATCAGGAACAAGACAGGATTTGGGTATTATGAGGTCCCAATCACAGTTGTGTTGAAGAGAGGGAATTCGTTAGTTGGTGTGAACAAGACAACCATATCGAATTTGATAGGCCTTGAAGAAAGCGTAATTCAGGTGGATTGGTTTGACAACGCACCGTCAGCATCAATAGTTGAAGTCTACCCAGCACTAGACTTGTTCGACGACGCGAACTACATGCCAAAGACGGCGGGGGAGGATCTTCACAGAATTGATACAAGAACAATACGACAGTAGTCAGAACCCTCGCAGTGATGCGGGGGTTTATTTTGATTTGAATTGAAGGTAAGATGCGGTTATGCAGAAATACTCTCGTCTATTTTCTTCGTTTGACTGGCTACTAGCTTTAGCGGTATTTGTGCTACTTGTTTTGGGGATTTCTGCTTTATACGGAATTGGACTTTCTTCTTCGCCACCAGATTTTACAAACGTCACCAAACAATTGATAGCGCTGGCCATTGGAACTGCAATAGCCTTGATACTCGCTTTGTCTAACTATAGAATGTTGCGATCGTACGCTGGAACGCTTTACGCAGCTGGTGGTGTAACTCTGACGATGTTGTTGATGTTTGGAGTGAACCGTCGTGGAACAACCGGATGGTTTAGTTTTGGATTTTTTGATGTTCAGCCCGTGGAGTTTGTGAAAATTATTTTGATAGTGGCAATTGCCGCGATACTTGCACGACGAACTCGTAGGATAGTACGTTGGAAGGAGTTTATTGCAACGGCGATACCGGTCGGTATCTATGCGACACTGGTTATGTTACAGCCAGACTTTGGCTCGGCTGCATTGATGATTGGTGCTTGGATTGTGATGTTGCTATTCGCAGGACTTGATAAAAAAATATTTCTCACGTTGTTTGCTTCTGGTGTCACCTTCGTTTCCGCTGCTTGGTTATTTTTCTTTGAGGAGTTCCAGAAAAACAGAATATTGACGTTCATTAATCCAGAGCTTGATCCGCTTGGAGTTGGGTATAACGTGACACAGGCCAAGATTGCAATTGGTGCTGGTAAGTTTTTCGGACGTGGACTCGGATTTGGGTCACAGAGTCAGTTGCAGTTCTTGCCGGAGGCTCAGACGGACTTTATATTCGCGGCGATCGCCGAGGAATTAGGATTCTTAGGTGTGATGCTGGTAATCGCTGCTTTTGGATTATTCTTTTGGCGCATTTGGGTACTTGTGAATAAGACACGCGACGACTTTACCGGATACCTTCTGATTGGTCTTGGAACACTGCTGTTTATTCAAATGACGGTTAACATTGCAATGAATCTGGGGATGATGCCGGTTACAGGGTTGCCACTACCGTTTGTCAGCTACGGTGGGTCATCTTTACTTTCCAGCATAGTGATATTTGGTCTTATTGAAAGCGTAGCGCTTAGAGAGAGGTAGTGGTAGAATCATCTCATGGAACAATCATCATCGAACTTTTTATCGCAGGGCCTCAAACTTGTTTCCAACTGCCCGTTGTGTAAAAAACCTCATTCAACAGACCCTCATATTATTGAGGCGAGTGATGAGATGTGTTTGGTTCACGTAACTTGCGGACACTGTAAGCATGCTATTTTGGCAGTTATGAACATGCAGGATGTTGGCGTTAGCTGCACTGGAATCATGACAGACCTGTCAAAAGAGGACACAGACCTGCTTTTGGATGGAAATGAAGTGGATATTGACGATGTATTGATGACTCACGAAGCGTTAAGTACAGAGGGCTTTTTGTCCCATTTTAGACAAAAGGCGTAGATAGGGATGCCGGATTGGAATCGGCTATTGACAAGTTACCTTATAATTGGCATAATTCGGCCATATTTTTGAACTATATATATGGAACGACTGACAATGAACGCCGAGCCACGTGAAGCATCTCAGAAGATTGATGATGTTCGAGCAGAAGACCGCATCCCAGCGGTTATCTATGGTGGTAAGAGAGAGGGAGCTATGTCGCTATCTGTTGACCGCGGACAAACTGTAAAAGCTTTAAAGCAGTTGACGCCAAGTACAGTAGTTGATGTAGACATCGACGGAAAGAAAGTAATGGCGCTAATTACAGAAATCCAGCGTCATCCAGTTACTGATGACGTACTTCACGTAGATTTCCGACAGGTTGAGACAGGAATTCCTGTGAAGACTAAGATAAACCTTGTGTTCACCGGTGAATCACCTGTGGTTAAGAATCTTGGTGGAGTATTGGTTGTAAACCGAGATCGCGTGTTGGTTAGCTCTGCACCAGAGAACTTGGTCTCACAGATCGAGATTGATCTTGCGACCATATCATCGTTTGACATAACCATTTCTATAAAAGACCTCCCACTACCAGAGGGTGTAGAGATCATCGACGATCTTACAGCGTCAGTTGCTCTTGTTCAGATGCCTAAGTCTAAGGAAGAGATTGCTGCTGAGGAAGCTGCTGAAGATGCTTCAGATGCCGCTCAGGCTGCAGCTGCTGCACCAGTTACAGGCGGTGAGAAGGAAGGTGAGGAAGCAAAGGAAGAGGGTGGTGACGCAAAGGCGGACGCTGCAGAAGAAAAAGATGCCAAATAAGAAAAAACAATCACCGGATAAGAAACAGGGGGAAAACGGAACCACATTTAGTGCTCCGTTTTTTCTTGCTTCATTTATTGGAATCCTTTTAACAGGTTCGGCTTTGTGGTTTGTTCTAGGAGCAAGCAACGATAGCGTAGACGAGGCTGCTCCGGACTTGATAGAGTTTGATGTCGCGTACGATGGGGAGAGACACCCTCTCTCCGGAGCTCGCATCGATGGTGACGAAAAGTTCAAGTTGTTTGCGGTGATGGTGGAAAACTCGCAAGACGCATGGCCGCTTTCCGGAATCGAGGATGCATACTTGGTGTACGAGGCGCCGGTAGAAGGGAATATCACCCGGTTCATGGCGTTGTATAGTGACGACCAGGAAGTCGACGAGGTTGGTCCGGTTAGAAGCGCTCGACCATACTACGTAGACTTTGCACTTGGATGGGATGCTCTGTACACACATGTGGGAGGTAGTCCGGAGGCGCTTGACCTTATAAAGGAGCGTGGCGCTTGGGACTTCAACGAGTTCTTTAACGGCGGATCTTTCTGGCGGTCACGTTCAAGATCGGCGCCGCACAATGTATACACGGAGATGTCTCGATTAGTTAAAGGTTGGGACAGCGTAGTGGGGGAGGTGCCCGAGTACGAATCTCGATTGTTCAAGGATGACGAGCCTGAGGTGGAGGATCGTCCCGAGTCTTACGACGTTGAGGTTGAGTTCAATGGTTACGGTTATGATGTTACTTGGGTTTACGAGCCTGAGACCAACGAGTACGTCCGGTATCAGGCTGGGCGTAAATACAAGTTGCGATCAGGCGCCGGCATTGCAGTTAAGAACGTTGCGATCATGAAGACGGCTACGAGCGTTATTGACGATGTTGGTAGACAAAAAATCACCACCGTTGGAGGAGGTGATGCGGTGATCTTGATGGATGGCCAAACAATCGAAGGAACGTGGGAGACAAAGTCACGCTCGGACATCATGCGATTCTATGATGGTGACGGTGAAGAAATCATCTGGAATGTTGGAAAGAGTTGGATTGAAGTTGTGGACGAGGACAAGAACGCCGATTTATAAAGTTAAGATAACGACCCGTGGTTCTCCCGCGAGGTCGTTTTTGATTTGCACGGTAGCGTCCTCAAAGATTTCGTTCACCATCGTGTTGACGATGCTTTCTTGGCGCGGGTCGATTTCGAGCAACACGAACAGATCCTTTGGAAACTCGTCTCGTCGCGACTGTATTTGCATCAACAACTCTCTGTATAGATCAAGGCCGTCGTTGCTGTCGGACACAAGAGCTTGCTTTGGCTCGAACTCCCGCACTTCTTCCGGTGACGTCTCCCACATGTCGGTGCTGAGGTAGGGGAGGTTGGCTGCGATTATTACGCGGCCGTGTCGCTTTAGCTCGTTAGGCCAGATTGGTTCTAGTAAGTTTCCTTCGTGGAAGCCCACTTGGGCGCCGAGTTTTGTGGCGTTCTTTGC
>JABMPK010000073.1 GCA_013203725.1 Candidatus Uhrbacteria bacterium
ATACGTCCATTGATCAGTCAGGTGATACGCTCGGGAACAAGTGTGGGCGCAAATTACATGGAAGCAGACGCCGCCGAGTCGAAGAAAGATTTTAGGCACAAGATATCTATTTGCAAGAAAGAAGCCAAGGAGACGCGTCACTGGATGAGGATGATTGCAAAGGCATCGCCTATACATGTTGAGGAGTGCAGAATCCTATGGCTCGAAGCCGAGGAGTTAACTAAAATATTTGCAACAATTAGAAAAAATTCCGAATGAACTCACCTTGGCCATTGATCATTCATTGGATCTTGGACATTTGTAATTGGAACTTATGCCTCAATACCGTTTTCTCCAACTCGCTCTAACCTGCTGGCTTATCATTGTCGCCACGCATAGCTTTGCATACCGCGACCAGTGGCCGCAGGTTTTGGCTGTGGACGGTCTTGAGTTATCGGGAGTGGTGAGCGAGGTCGTGTCACATAAGGGGAAGTCGCAAACTTTCAGAGTCGCCACAGACAAGTATCCGGGTCGGGTGCAGGTTGTCGCGGGTGGCTATCCTCGCTTGCGAGTGGGTGATGTGGTGAGTGTGCGATGCGACCTTGAGCCGATTGCGGATATTTATGTTGAGGATTTTAGATACGATCGATATTTAGCGAAGGAAAAAGTCTATGCTATTTGTAGAGGCTATGGAACGCCGAAGATCCTAGGCTTCGAGTCTGGCGTTCGATCGACACTGTTTAGTTTTCGAGATAGTTTTGAGCGCGTTATGCAGCGTAATCTTGTTGAGCCTCATGCTTCGTTTCTTGCAGGCTTGCTGTATGGTGCGCGGTCGAGTTTGCCGGATGACGTTCAAGAACAGTTTCGCAAAACGGGGACGATGCACATTGTTGCAGTGTCGGGGTACAACGTTACACTCGTCGCAGATATCTTAATGTTGATTCTGACCGCCACGTTTTTAAAGCGCCAACATGCGTTCTGGTTTGTACTTATTGGCATTATAACTTTTGTGATATTCGTAGGAGGCGACCCGGCCGTTGTTCGCGCGGGGATAATGGGAGGACTTGTGTTGATTGCAAAGCGCGTTGGAAGGTTGCAGGGAACGGTGACGATTTTCTTGATCGCCGCAGCTGTCATGACACTTTTCAACCCAAGAGTGTTACTCGACGACGCTGGATTCCAACTCTCGTTCGCCGCTGCAATTGGACTCGTAACGCTTGGGCCATGGATAGCACTCAAGCTCACCTTTATCCCAGTATTCTTGAACGCGAGATCAATCTTGAGCGAGACACTCGCCGCAATCCTGGCCACGATGCCGATTTCGATCCTGCAGTTTCACCAGTTCTCGCTCATAGCTCCGATTGCAAACTTGCTAGTCGTCCCATTGGTGTCGATCACGATGATGGTTGGTTTCATCAGTATGCTCGGAGTAATAATAGTAAGCTCATTCGGCGGCGCGTGGCTTGGACCGTTCATAATGTTGCCCAGTTACGCATTACTTGAGACCATGCTCACAATAATCGGTTGGCTTTCACCTCTACCATTTATCGACTTCTCATGAAACAACATAAAATAATTTTGTGGGTGATAATGATCGCGCTCGTGTTGAGCTCGTTTAGTCTTTTGTATGTCGGCGTTAGCGAGTATCAGCTGGCGCGTACGCACAGAAGGGCGTCCCTACAGTCGGAAGATTCTGGCAGCCCGGTTTGGTCGGTGCACGTCTTGGATGTTGGCCAAGGGGACGCGATTTTTGTAGAACTTCCAGGCGACATTCAGATGTTGGTTGACGGTGGGGTAGACGACACGGTCTTGTCTAGATTGAGCGAAGTTATGTTTCCGTGGGATCGGAGTATTGACTACATTGTGATAACGCATCCGCATGCAGACCACATCAATGGACTGATTGAAGTGTTGGAGCGATATGATGTCAAAAATGTTCTGATCGATAATGTTGTTTACGACTCAGTACCTTACGAAATCTTGCGCGAACGCATTGCAAGTGAAGGCTCTGTCGTAATTGACCCTGATGATATTGATACTTTGATAAGTGGCGAGGTTGCGGTCGACGTAATCTATCCGTCACCAGAGATCGTTGTCGACGTTGGTGATGATGTTAATGAGGGATCGATAGTACTCAAGATTTACGACGGTACGAACTCGATCTTACTGACAGGAGACGCAGGTAACGATGTCGAAGAGCAGATCGGAAGTGTGATCGGCGACATCGATATATTAAAAGTTGGACATCACGGCTCAACGTACGGAACATCGCGCGCGTTCTTGGATAAGGTTAGTCCTGAGGTCGCTGTCATCTCGCTTGGAGAAGACAACGACTACGGTCATCCGCATACGTCGACGCTTAAGAGACTAGCAGATTTTGGTGTGGAAGTTTTTAGAACGGATTTGCAAGGAACGGTGAGCATCGATTTTTTTGGAGACGGGTATGAGGTTGGTGGATAATAAAAGCATGGCTGTTGAAGCCATGCTTATTTGTGAACAAAGATGAGTTTAATTACCAAGTTCCAATTACAAATGTCCAATGAAGCTCCAACGTACAAGTTCGCCGATATCGGTTGCAACTTGGACCTTGGTCATTCATTGGACATTGGAACTTCGTAATTGGTCATTAATCTTTAGTGCTACTCCAGGAGGGTACGTTGTTCTATGAACCAATCGTACCTGACAACGCCTAGTGCAGTGTAAACCTCAGTAGCGTTGCGAAAACGTACAAGTTTGATGGTTGCGATAAAAGCGGTCGCTCGCATCTGAAATGTAGTTGTGAATCAACGTATTCGCCTCCTGGTTGTAGCACATTAAGTATAGTGGTTTTCGACCAGATGTCAAGTAAAAAGACACACAATTAAGTGAAGTTCCAAGCCTTCAATTACAAATGTCCAATGAAGCTCCAATGTCCAAATCTCACCGACGTCGGCTATAACTTGGTCATTGATCATTCATTGGACATTGGAAATTATTGTTTAAACTCCTTCTCGGAAAATAAACTTGTCGCTCAACTTCTCGTAGCTGAAGATCTCGTTGTCTGCAAAGAATCGCTTGATCTCGTCTGCAGCTGCTTCACCTCCGTCGGACGCATGCACCAAGTTTGATGGCATGTTCATAGAAAGGTCGGCGCGGATTGTTCCGGCGTCTGCTGCTCGTGGGTTTGTAGACCCAACCAACTTGCGCACCTCAGCAATGGCTTCGATCCCCTCAAGAATCATCGCAACAACAGGTGTGTCCATCATGTACTTCTTCATGTCAGGATAAAATGGCTTGTCTGCAATGTGGGCGTAGTGCTCGTCGAGCAATTCTTCTGTAAGAGGAATAATCTTCATCGCAATGATCTTAAGACCCTTACGTTCAAATCGCCCAATGATCTCTCCGAGGAGATCGCGCTGAAGCGCATCTGGCTTCAGGAGTACAACGGTTCGTTCTACTGACATAAAATAAATATCATAATAATTTGAACGAAGGATAACATTTTTGGGCGTTTATGTCCATAAGCGAAGCGTAGTAGCAAGCACTATGACCAGAGTGTGCAATATAATTTGAGATCGCCATTCTGTCATTGCGAGGGACGAAGCAACCCCAATAAGCATGACTCATAAGACCACCTATCGAGGTTGCTTCACTCCCGTTCCCTCCGAAGGCGGGCGCAGCGCAATGACAGTGAGTACTAGTGTATTAAAATTGATCCAATGACCAAGTTCACGCAGAACGTCGCTCCTTGGACTTTGGCCATTCATTGGAGCTTGGACATTTGTAATTGGTCATTAATAATGTGTTATACTCGAAACCAATATGATAGGACTACTATTTTCAGAGCCAACATTGTTTCTCGTCATAATATTGGCGATCATCTTTGCATTGTCTTTCCACGAGTTTGCTCATGCGTGGGCGGGGCACATGCAAGGGGACACGACTGCCGAGCGCGCAGGTCGGTTAACTCTTAATCCACTTTCACACATTGACTGGGTAGGACTTCTGCTACTCGTAACCGTAGGGTTTGGGTGGGGGAAGCCGGTGCCGTTTAATCCGCACAACCTTCGCAATAAAAAGTGGGGACCAGTTATAGTGGCGCTCGCCGGACCAACGTCGAACTTGTTACTCGCGCTCGTCTTCACTGGAATATTTCACTTGTTGAATGCATACGCAGGACTACCAGCAACAAATGCGTTGATCGTGTTCGTAGTATTCTCCGTAATCATCAACATCGCATTGATGTTATTCAACCTAATGCCAATCCCACCGTTGGACGGATCGCGCCTACTCAACATAATTTTCGAAGCGCCAAAATACGCACAGTTTAGATGGCGAATGGAAACGCAAGGAGTTTGGGTGTTGTTGTTCGTGATAATGCTAGACGCAATTTTCAACATAGGAATATTCGCAGGTTTGTTTAGCTTCGTGACAAACTTTAGTTGCGGAGTATTGTTGGGAGGTGCGGCGTGTATATAAGCAATTACCAATTACAAAGTTCCAATGTCCAATGAATGGCCAAAGTCCAAGGAGCGACGTCCCACGCACACTTGGTCATTGGAACTTCATTGGACATTTGTAATTGGAGGCTTGGTTATTAATCCGAAAAGTCTTTGTCAATAAAAAAAGCCGACCCTCCGTATGGGGTCGGTCTTGTATTACTTGGTCACTTTCTTTACTCGCGCTTGCCCATGGAACTCTTCGAACAGAGCTACGTTCGGATCTTTTCCTGCTGTTTCACCGACCCACGAGTTGACCTCGGCGAGTGCGATGGCTGCTTCGTATTGACCAGTCGTGATCAGCGCTCTCGTCTCTGCCGAATGCGCGATCGCCTTGTTTTCGGCACGCCGCTTGGACAGGCCGATGGTCATCTCGATGTTGTCCATCAGGTTTGCGAGCATGCTCACAATCTCGTCACGCTTCTCCTCCGCGTACCTCAGCGCCACCGGAATATCCAGGTTGATCGCGGAGATGTAGCTGGGGAGTTGTTGGAGCACCTGCATCAATGTGTCGATGCACGCGTTCACTGCGTTGAGATGCCTGACGTGCTTCGCGCGAACTCCACCAATGTCGATGGACACGAGCATACCTTCTGCCAGAAGTTCTTCCGGCGGGAGGTCGTCGATCTTGGCCTGGATGGCATCGCGAGCTTTGAGGAGTCGCTCAAGCTCACTCGGAAGACCTACACGGTCCAGGATGTAAATGAACGCTGTATCGCCGAACAGGATGTTCAGACAGCCGAGCATGGGCTTCCAGAACGACTTGTGGTCCCGTGCCTGCATGAGCACATCATGCAGACCATTACGACCGTGCCGGCAAATCGTGGAAGCCAGATTCACCTCGGCTTCCAGCCTCGCTGTGCGCTCAGCCCGAGCTTCTCGCTCACGCTCAGCCCAACGTTCATGTCGTGCTGTCCTGCTTCTTTCAAGAGCCTCGCGCGCAATCCGTTTGCTCTCAGCCTTCTTGTCCACCCGAGCCTGTCTGCGCGCAGCTCGAGCGACCTCAAGACGAGTTACTGGGAGCGCCTTCTGCTCTTTCAGAAGTTCGTCGATCTTTTCCGTCGCATCGCCGAATTCGCCACTAGGCCTGTTGTGAGCTTGCATCGCCGCGATCTCAAATTTCCTTATCTTCAACTGATCGATCAGCACTTCCAACCTCTCGTGCTCACCAGTCTCCGCCCGCAACTCTGGATACCGCCACTCGGTAAACCAGTTAATGGGAGAGCGTAGCGAAATTCCGATCACGGCTCCAAGAATGCTTGGTACCGTGAGGGTCGCAATGCTGGCAGACGTGGCAATAAATTGAATCTGCATCAAATAATCCCGCATCTCAACCGATGTAGAGAGTATGTAAACACCAAGAACAATGGTAGAAACCACGCTGAAAAAAGTTGCCATTCCTAGCAGTTCATTGTCTTCCTGCATCTTTCCCACCAAAGCATTGAAACTAAACGTAACAACGCTCATCGCAGTCATGATCATGATCATTGTCAAAGGGCTCATGAGCCCTCCCTTCGTGTTGTAAGGTCCAACGCGTTAACCTTACTAGAAAATATCGGTTTGTCAAGCAATGACGGGCCAGTATCGCTGGTGATCGCCAGCATTTAAACTTAAATAATCTAAAATTTAATCTTGATTTACAATTGCTCGCAACCCTTGGTCTTATTGACAAAATCACCCTCAAAAGGTATGCTCGCACCACCTATTTTTGTAGGTTGAATTAATCAACGACGCGTGTGAAGTACCCAGGAGATTGGGGAAGCCTACAGGCGCGTCACTAGTCTGAAATCTCATGCCAACCATGAATCAGCTTATTCGCAAACCACGAAAGTCTGCGAAGAATAAGAGTAAGACTCCATCGCTTGGAATCACTCTTGACTCTCTTCACCGAAGAAAGTCACTTAACAACGCCCCACTTAAGCGTGGCGTATGTGTGCGTGTGTCTACAATGACACCAAAAAAGCCGAACTCAGCTCTACGAAAAGTAGCGCGTGTTCGTCTCTCAAACGGAATCGAGGTGAACGCCTACATTCCAGGAGAGGGTCACAACTTGCAGGAGCACTCAGTTGTTCTTGTTCGAGGTGGAAAAGTTAAAGACCTTCCAGGTGTGCGATACCACGTTGTTCGTGGAATTTATGATACTCAAGGCATCGACGGACGAAACCAAAGTCGATCTAAGTACGGGACTCGTCGTCCTAAGAAGAGCTAGAATATGCGAGGTAAACAATCCCAAAAGCGCGTAATTGCAGCTGACCCAAAGTTCAAGAACTTGTTGGTTGCAAAGTTGATCAACTACGTCATGTTGGACGGAAAGAAGACAACTGCGCAGCGCGTTGTATACGATGCGTTTGAAACCATTTCAGATAAGACAAAGTTGGATCCAATCATTGTGTTCCAGCAAGCGTTGGATAACGTGATGCCAAACCTAGAGGTTAAGAGCAAGCGTGTTGGTGGTGCAAACTACCAGGTTCCTATGCCAGTTCGAGGAGACCGTCGAATTACATTGGCGTACCGATGGATCCTAATCTCGGCTCGTGCAAAGAAAGGTGCTGCAATGTCAGCGCATCTAGCAACGGAGCTCATGGAGGCAGCTGAAGGAGTAGGTGGAGCTGTAAAGAAGAAGGAAGACGTGCAACGAATGGCAGAAGCTAACCGAGCCTTCGCTCACTTCGCTCGATAATATCGTTCAGGATCCGATGCGTAAGTATCGGATCCTTAGCGTTTGAAGACCATAAGACAATACAAATATTTACTAAATTTATGCCCAGAGAATTTCCTCTTGAGCGAGTCCGAAATATCGGAATCATTGCTCACATTGACGCCGGTAAAACGACTGTAACGGAGCGCGTTCTATTTTACACAGGTAAAAAGCACAAG
>JABMPK010000074.1 GCA_013203725.1 Candidatus Uhrbacteria bacterium
CTGGCAACAGATCAGGTTGTATATGCTCCCACAGTTCGTGCGAGAGTTTGAAGCTCGCAATAACGAGCCTGAGCTGTTTCAAAGTCCTGAGAACTACCTTGTTAAATCATTATCCTGTTCCATCTCCTTTACTTGAGCCTCTGGAGCAGCTGTATAAACAAAAAACGACCCGGAAATCCGGGTCGTTTTGCTTGTCTGTTTACACCTTGATAACAACCGGCAAAATCATCGGTCGTCTTTCTGTTTTTCGTAGAACGTACTGTCCTACATCGTTGCGGATGTTTCCGCGGATGTAGTCGTCGTCTGCGGCACTTGCTGTGTCTTTGTCTACGATGGCTTTTATGACAACTTCTTTGACACCCATAATCAAGTCTCGGTTCTCGCGCATGTGCACGAACCCTCGGGAGATGATGTCTGGTGTTCCGATTAGTTTACCTGTCTTACCGTCGATCTGGGTTACAATCACGAGCATTCCCTCGGCTGCAAGCTCGTTTCTGTCTCGCAATACAACTTCGGACACGTCCCCAACACCGAGTCCGTCAACGAACACGTAATGTGTTGGAACCTTCACGTTCTTCTGGATGCCCTTGCTTCCATTGAACTCCATGATCTGACCGTTGTCGTTTACAAACACGTGATCCTTCTCCCAACCAAGAGAGTAGGCAATTTCCGCATTGTCTTTAAGCATGAAGTGACTACCCTCAATTGGAACGTAGTACTTTGGCTTAAAGAGACTGATCATCATCTTAATGTCTTCCTGTCGTCCGTGTCCTCCAGCGTGAACGTCCATCATTTTGTAGTTGATAACCTTAGCACCACGTCGGTACAAAGTATCGTACACACGTTGCACGGATGACTCGTTTCCTGGGATCACCGATGACGAGAACACAACCGTGTCTCCTTCATGAATGGTCACAAAGCGATGCTCGTTGTTTGCAATGCGCATAAGAGCAGCGTTCTTCTCGCCCTGAGCTCCGGTACATAGCACAATCACCTTGTCATCTGGATAATCATCCATGCGATTCGATGGGATAAGCGTACTTGCTTTACACTTGATGAATCCAACTTCCTTTGCAATCTCAACGTTGGTTTTCATTGAGTAACCTTCCACGGCAACAACCTTTCCGTGCTTCTCGGCAAGCTCAATAATCTGCTTTACGCGTGAAAGTAGGGAAGCGAATGTTCCGATGATAAGTCGCCCTGGTGCCTTTTCAATAATGCGCTCAATCTCCAGTCCAACAACCTTTTCAGAGATTGTGTGGCCAGGAATAGATGCGTTTGTTGAGTCTCCCATGAGCACGTCAACGCCCGCCGCTCCTTGAAGCGCCATTGCTTGAAAGTCAGCTGGCTCTTCTCCAATAGGGTGGAAGTCAAACTTCCAGTCACCTGTGTGAACAAGAGTTGTTGTTGGAGTCTTTACAAGAATACCAACAGCATCTGGGATGTTGTGGTTAATGTGGAAGAACGACACTTCAAACTTGCCTAGCTTTATCTTGCTGTCGATCTTTAAATCTTTAATGTTCAATTTTGCTGTACGGAAATCCGTCTGACGCTTTCTTATGATCGCGTTTGTAATCGGCAATCCGTAAATTGTTGGGTTGCCAATATGTGGCAATACGTGAGGTATAGCACCGATATGGTCGTAGTGGCCATGGGTGATTATCACTCCGCGGATTTTCTTCTCCTTTCCACGAAGGTACGCCATGTTTGGAATAATGTAGTCCACTCCTGGCATGTCTTCCTCTGGGAACTCAAGTCCCATGTCGATCAAGATTATGTCGTCGCCGTACTCCAAAAGGGTACAGTTACGACCAACCTCTTCGCATCCTCCAAGAACAATCACACGCAGATTTCCTTCTGTGGGTGGTTTAATGTCTTTTGGATGAACCATTTTAGCTTCTACGATGCTTGAAGGCTTTCGTTTGTTAAAGCTCTTCTTTGCATGTGGCCGTCTGTTACCAGATGGCTTTGGTCCGCCTTTATGCGGACCTCGACTCTTGTGCGCACGTGGTGCACCAGCTTTTGGCTGTGGCTTTGCAGCCGGTCGGGGTGTTGTCTTTTCTGTCATAATAAAAATGTTTAGACATCGTTAGATGTCGAGAATAATTTTAGTGCTAAATAGATAGTTAATTGGTATATGGTTCACGGTTTATGGTCCTCGAGTGAACTCAGGAACCGTCAACCATGAACCATGAACCGCCGTCCACATATCTCTCAGGACATTCGACTTATTTCGATCGATCATCTTCCTACGTTCGCGGTCGTAGACCATGAGCGAAGTTAATGGCAATCAAACGAAGTCGAATGGTGCGGATGGAGGGACTCGAACCCTCACGCTCTTGCGAACACTAGGCTCTGAACCTAGCGCGTCTACCATTCCGCCACATCCGCATGTGGTTCAAGCGCAGTGTCACGATTAACGCTTAAACCCTTTTTTTGTTTTTATGTACCAATGGCTAACCTGACCAAAACGGTCAGCTGGAGATATAATTGACTCAAGGTCTATTCCGTTGATCTTTTTTGCTGTCACATAGGTGTATGTAGGTCGATAAAGGAATACTGCTGGTACAACCTCATCAATAATTACAACCAGTTCTTCATAGAGGCCTTTGCGTGTTTCTATATCACTAGTCTTTCGCGCGGCTTCAATAGCTTCGTCGGCCTTACGGTTACCGAACTGTGACAAGTTTAAGCCAGGATGCGCAATCTGAGAACTATGCCAGAACGGGTAAAGGTCAGGGTCGCTGCCCATAAGTATTCCCGACAAGAGAATGTCGTAGTCTCTATTCACAAGGATCTCGTTGCGGAATACCTGGGGATCTATTGATCTTACTGTAGCACCCACACCTGCTAGGCGCCACTGCTCAACAATCTTGTTTGCAACGGCTATCGTTTCTGGTTCATCAATAGTTGTAATTGTCAGCTCGAGCACTGTATCTCCTTTTCTGCGAATCTCCTCACCTTCATGCAATGTCCAACCTAGCTCATTTAACTGAGTTCTGGCCTGGTCGATGTTGAAAGGTGTTGGATTCTTATAAGCGTCTGTATCTTTCTCGTAATTTGATGCAACCGGAGTATGCGTTACCGCAGCTTCGCCCTTCAAGACATCTTTTACTATAGCGTCTTTGTCCGTTGCGGTACCAAGAGCTTTTCTCAAAGCCTCGTCTGAAAGCAACCCTCTCTTTATGTTAAAGAATATTGCTGTAGTCTGTGGGAGGTGGGGGCTCACAACCTGCAAGCTTGAGTTCATGATTTCTTCAACCCTGTCCTTTGGTACAACAGCTAGTCCTTCAACTCTTTTGCTTTTAATCGCTTCAAGCCCAGCCTCTACGGTTGTGTAAAACTTAAACGTAATGTCGTCCACGTGCGCCGGGCCTCCGTAGTACTTTGGATATCGTTTCAGTGTGTATGACTGGATAACTCCACGCTTGTCTTTCTCGAACTCGCTAAATTCATAAGGACCACTTCCTATAGGAATCAAGTTTCGCTCTGCAAGTCGTGTAGTTTGTGGATCCAAGTCTCCCCAGTAGTCAGCGGGCATTATGCCGACTGTGAGTGTAGACAAGAAGGGCGCAAACGAATCTTCGAGTATGAAAGAAACTGTTCTTTCATCAACTTGTTCAATAGCAACACCTCGGAAAGATGCAAGAAGGGGGCTTCGGTACTCGGGGCTTTTCAGTGCGCTGAATGTAAAGATTACATCGCGCGGAGAAACCGGTGTTCCGTCGTGCCAAGTTGCATCGGAGCGAAGAGAGAATGTGTAAACAGTCTCGTCGTCACTGATGGTATAGGATTCTGCTAAGTCTGGAATCAATCCAGCCTGCGGATCCCACTTCATCAATCCTGAATACACAAGACCGGCAATGTCTTCGTCGACACTGTTCGCGCTTGAGTAAAGGGGATTAATGAACTGAGGTGAACCAATCAATCCTTCTGTGTATGACCCGCCGTTCGCTGGTATAACGGTAAGGTTTGCCGTGTAACCCCAAATAAGGATTGCAACAATAGACAATACCGTAAGCACTGAAGCGCCCGAAAATAGGCGTTTCTCTGATTTATTCAATAACCTTGGAAGGTGCGTCCATTGGGCAAAGGACGGAAATCGGCGCGTTGCTTTTTGTGCTCTAAGAAACTTTTTCTTAAACTCTCCACCAGACTTAACAGGGGAAGACGCATGCGAACGTTTCTTGAAGACAGAGAAAGGATTGTTAGATTTATCGTCGGACACAGAAAAATACAAACGATCTTTATTAAAGACCCGTCATCATTCGTTTAGAAGATGATTACGCGAAGTAGCGAGAGCCCAAAGAAAAGTATTGCGATTACAATTGTCACGTTGTATAGAACCTTTTCGGCACCACGCATTGTTGTGAAGACTGCTGAGTCTCCACCGAATCCAGCGCCAAGTCCTGAGCCTCTTTGCTGCAACAATACAGACAGCATTAGTACTACTGAGAGAATGATCAAAGCTATGTTAAAAAATGTTTCCATATTCAAGTAAATTCAAATTCTTTTCCCCTATCGATGCGCAGATAGTACGAAAAAAGAGGTATTTTGTCAATGTTATTGAGTAATTCCTTTTAATTCGTCTATATCTTGGAACCTGGTGATCAACTTGCCCAAAATATCTTGTGGTATAGATCCTTCAACCATGATTCCGTTGAAAAAGAACGTGGGCGTTCCGCGGACGCCTGCTTCTATGCCAGCGAACCTGTCTTCCTCGACCTCGTTCTTGTATTTTCTGGAATCTAGACAGCCGTCAAACGCAGAGCTGTTTAAACCAATCTCCTTTGCGTACTGCTTTAACTTGTTTGAAGAGAGGTCGAATTGGTTTTGGTACATTTTATCGTGATAGTCAAAGAAGCGGTCTTGATCTTGTGCGCATTCACCGGCTTCTGCTGCAAGCTCCGCGTCGGGGTGCAACTCTACAATGGGGAAGTCACGATACACGTAAGAGATGATGTCCGTGTGTTCTGCAAGCGCACGCACAATGTAGCTGGCTTCGCGCGAGAACGGGCATCCAAAGTCTGCAAACTCTACGATGGTCAGTAAGGCTTTGTCAGAATCTTGCCCGATGTGAGGATCGTCTTTGGTTGCAAGCGCGTCAGAGTCAACGTTAGCTTTTGGCAACGGCGTCTTTATAGATGAGTCAAAGGTTAATGAGGATGCAAACGTTGTTGGAGGTTCTACGTCGCCTCGAACAATCTGCACGTAAAAGAATACTGTACGCCATAGGAAGGCGAGTACAAGTATGGTGATGATTCCCAAGAGTATTAGAACTCCTGTATGTTTCTTCCCGCTACCTTTTGGAACCTGTGGAGCAACCTGGGAGTTGCTCGGAGCAGTTGGCTCGATATCTATCAGTCTCATGGCTCAATTATATCATTCTTCGCACAAGGGTACGAACGACGTGTCACAAGAACCATACTAGCTCGTAGGGACGCTCTTCTGTGCGTCCGTGCTAGCGTGGGCTAGTAAACGAGCCCAAGCACAAGGTCACCATAGAAAAATGCGATCAACATACCAACCATTAGGTAGGCGCCAAGCGGAACATGTGTTTTTCTTGAGGCCTTTTTTTGTGCGATCAATACAACGGCGTGAGTGGCTCCTATCATATACCCAAGCATTATACCGACAACTACTCCCGGGAAACCAAGAGAGAGTCCTATGACTCCTCCAAGGATCATGTCCCCAGATCCAATGCCTTTACCTCGTGTAAGAGCGTACTGCAGGGCAAAGAAACCAGCGCCTCCAAGTCCTGTGAGTATCGCTATAGTGAGATTTCCACTTGCCATGGCGACGCCGAGTAATACGATCGCGCTAACTAACGAGACTGGTACAGATACTTCCATGAACCTACCGTCTGATGCGAGAGTGTATATTGCAAAGATTGCTACAGCGAGGCTCTTTATAAGTAATACAGTATCACCACCATCTATCCATCGACCTGCCAGTAATACAAATAAGACAGCTCCGAGCGTCTCAAGGACAAGGTGCCAGATTGTCAGCGGTTTTGAGCAACATTGAGTTTTGCCACCGGACAACAGAAAACCTATGATTGGCAGGTTTGCAGTCCACGGAAGTGGCGTTTTGCAATTGTCGCATTCAGATCGACCCGTTGTCCATTTCTCGCCGGCCGATTCTCTTACTACGACGCAATGTATAAAGCTTCCGATCGCAGCTCCAAGAAGTGCTGCGAAAATATATAGTAGAAACATATAGAGGGAAGCCTTGGCTAGCGATTTAATCTTAGTGTAAGTATATCAGTTCATTTCGGATTAATTGAATGTTTGTCTTTATTACCTATTTTTCATCAATTGAGGATGGATATTTGACAGGAGTGCGGGTTCGTGATCACGCTCTCCACCTTCGACGCTTGCCACATATCAAAACATATGATATTGTCGACGACGCTTAGTAGTTTCAGCAAAAGTACTCAATACTTTACCTTGTTACATTAACCGCATCGAATTGCCGACTATATTATGTCAGATTTCATTAGTGTAAGAGGAGCGCGCGTTCACAATTTGAAAAATATAGACGTAGACATTCCAAAAGGAAAGTTTACAGTTGTTACGGGACTTTCTGGTTCTGGTAAGTCGTCCATCGCATTCGATACTATCTATGCGGAGGGGCAACGCCGGTACATGGAGAGTCTTTCTTCATATGCGAGACAGTTTTTGGAACTTCAGGACAAGCCGGACGTAGACGAGATTACAGGTTTGTCTCCAACTATTGCTATTGACCAAAAAACAGCATCAACTAACCCGCGATCGACTGTGGGAACTGTTACGGAGATTTACGATTCGATGCGAGTTTTATATGCGCGAGCTGGTCAGGCGCATTGTCCAGAGTGCCATATTCCAGTTACAGAGCAGACAGCAGAGCAGATTGCTGACTCTCTTTTGAAAGTTATAGAAGAGTCAGACGTTTTCCTTTTGGCACCGATGGTTAGAGGGCAGAAGGGTGAACACAAAATGGTTCTAACAGCTGCAGATCAGTCTGGATACAAGTCCGCAAGATACGATGGGCTGTTGATGGATATTGATGAGTTGATGGCCATGCGGAAGGATAAGAAGAAATTGCACGATATTGACATCGTTATCGCACGATTTTCGGAGGGTCAGGACGTGACTCGAGAATCGATGCTAGAAACGCTTAAGGTGGCGCTTGATCTTGGAAACGGGATGGTGACAATGATGCGTGACGATACGGGTGAAGACAAATTGTATTCGCAGGCTTTGGTGTGTCCTGAATGTAGTCGCTCGCTTCCAAGCCTTCAGCCAAACATGTTCTCGTTCAACTCGCCTCACGGTGCGTGTCCTGATTGTACTGGGCTTGGAGTAAAGCTCGTGCTTGAGCCAGACCTCGTGATTCCAAACAAGCGACTCACGTTGGCGGAGGGTGCTGTAAAGCCTTGGAGTCGAATTGCTGGTAACTCTACCGCGTACTTGAAGCTGCTCGAAGTTGTTGGGAAGAAGCACAAGTTTGATATACACACACCGTTGAATAAGTTTTCTGCATCAAAATTGAGATTGATTTTAAATGGTACAGATCAGGAGGAGTACGTTGTTGGCGGTAAAAAGATAGTGTTTCCAGGTGTTGTGGGGATGCTTGACACCAAGTATCGCGAAACGGATTCTGATTACGTGCGAAAGGAGCTTGAGACATACATGCGTTCGATGCGATGCCCTGAGTGTGACGGAAAGCGATTGCGCGCCGAAAGTTTAGTTGTAAAAGTTGCCGGTAAGCACATCCACGAACTCGTGCAGATTCCATTGGACGAGTTGATGGTATTTTTCGATGGGGTGGCTAGCGATGTTGCCAATAGTGACCTGTCAGAGATCGAGCACAAGGTGATTGAAAGTGTGAGGAAGGAAGTCGCTAGACGTTTAGAGAACCTGATCAACGTTGGATTGTCTTACCTTACGTTGGATCGATCGGCTGTTACATTGTCTGGCGGTGAGTCACAGCGTGTGAGACTTGCAACGCAGTTAGGAACAGGATTATCTGGCGTGATCTACATTCTCGACGAGCCATCTATCGGTTTGCACCAACGTGACAACGACAAGTTGATAGACACGATAAAGACACTTCGAGATGGTGAGAATACTGTCATCGTTGTGGAGCACGATCTTGCCATGATGCGTGCTGCCGACCACATCATAGATGTTGGTCCGGGGGCTGGAGTTTATGGTGGAGAGATTATCGCGCAGGGAACAGCAGAGGATCTTGCGA
>JABMPK010000075.1 GCA_013203725.1 Candidatus Uhrbacteria bacterium
ACTTCGCTCACCGAACATATAAGCTCAATCGCTTCTGGCAATTTGTTCTCGCGTTTGGTGCGGAGACGTCGGCGCAAAAAGGGGTGTTGTGGTGGGCGGGGTATCATCGGCATCATCATCGAACATCGGATCAACCAACGGACATTCATTCTCCGCTCCGAGGATTCTGGTGGAGCCATGTTGGCTGGATATTATGCGACAAATATAAAGTCACCCCTTACGACGACATTCAAGATTTTGCGAAGTATCCAGAGATTCGTTGGCTGAGTGATAACGACCTTGTTCCGCCGACGGTGCTGGCGTTACTGTGTCTCTTTTTCTTTGGTCTGCCGGGATTGATGATCGGCTTCTTTGCTTCAACTGTTGTTCTCTGGCACGGAACGTTTTTCATAAATTCACTTACACATATTTTTGGACGTCGTCGGTATGTGACAAATGATAGCTCACGAAACTCGGCAATATTAGCGTTCATCACACTTGGTGAAGGGTGGCATAATAATCATCACCACTACCAAAGCGCGGCACGACAAGGTCACAAATGGTGGGAGTTTGACTTTACCTTTTACGGTCTCAAAATGATGAGCTGGATTGGTATTGTTAAAAACATTCGACCGGTGCTCAAAGGAATCACAAAAAGAAAGTTAATCAAGGATGGTCATTTTGATATTGGGATGTTTCAAACTAAGTTGGCAAAAGCGACCGACATTATTGTGGCGGCCAAGGAGTCTACCGGCGATTATTATGGAGAAAGGAGAATTGCCATTGAGACATTTGTTGTAAAAACCAAGGAACAGGCGGAGGTCTTGGCGCGTAAGAGTCAGAAGTATTCAAGGCCATTACAGAAGAGTTGAGGGCTTGCGTTTGCTGGAGCGGGTGGGAAGAATCCCACCCCCACGAGCTGGTGTTTGCTGGCGTTGCTAGTAACGGACAGGTCGCGACCTGTCCCTACGCGCTGGTAGACACAGGTAAACACAAGCAAGTCTCTCCTTGCTAAGGAGAGATATCCGCAGGACAGAGAGGTGGCAATCTTTCAGACATTGGCAATGCAAGAACAAAACACCACCCTCGCAGGTGGTGTTTTTGTTCTAACTACGTTAGAAAATCTCGATAGTCGTATAATGGACACCAAACTGTATGGCGTCTGAATACTCTTCCATCCAAATGTCCGCTTTGTAGTTGTAACGTTTGTTCATTCGGTCTTTCACAATAAACTCCTTGTCTCCGTAGAGCTCCGGGAAACGCACGCGCGTTCCCAAAGGAAGAAAGTTTGCTGCGATCAATCCGTCACGAACGTATGTACCGTCGGCCGTGTTAAACGGCGTTGAGTCAGTCTGGTTTGGCAACGAGTTGTATGCCGAAACCGGAATTTTCATGGTACGTGAAGGTTCACGCGTACCTGCAACAGGAAGGCTGAGCGGATCGGCCACTGAGTATTCAGCAACCAACTCGTTCAAGAGCACCTGAGCATGAACGTTCGGAGCCGTCATAGGGACAACGGAACCTACAGACGACATAATCGCCAGCATTCCGAAGGCCGCGTTGTGAAGATTTGTCTTCACACGGATCTGAAGCTTGTTTATGATCTGATTCATATAATTGCTGAATAATAAAAACTCCCTGTTATAGGAGAATGACGAAGTTATATCACAGAATGCCCATTTTGTCAAGGCTGAATAGCAGTTTTTTGGCTAAGGTTGGCCATATCTGAAAGGCTGTTTTTGTAATCTTCTTGACGTCTATCCACCATTCTCGTACGGTGGTTTTTCCTGTATAATTCAAACCACATAAAGCCCAAATGGCAGACCCACATTACAATAGATCTCATCGATGGAAGAAACACCGCTCTCGTCGAGTTAAAATTGTTCGTAAGAGGCAACCTGGGAAGAAGAAGTTGTCTGACAAGCTGAAGGTGATTTTCTCAAAAGGATTTTTGGGGAATGCTCTTTTGTTTGGCGGCGTTTGTTTAGCTGGTGGTATTGTATTCCTTGGTTTGCTATTCCTATTTGTTGGGCGCGACCTTCCAGATCCAAACTCGTTGCAAGAAAGATCTATCGCGCAGAGTACAAAGATTTTGGATCGTAGTGGTGAGCATAAACTTTTTGAAATTTTTGTTGATGAACGTCGCACGTTGGTAAAGCTGGAAGAGATCCCACAGCATTTGGTGGATGGCGTTGTTGCAACCGAAGACACAAAGTTCTACGAGCATAAAGGTATTCGTCCTCTGAGTATCGCTCGCGCAGTCGTGATGGGCGTGTTCACTAGTCAGAGAATTTCCGGGACTTCTACGCTGACACAACAGCTTGTTAAGAATGCAATTTTGACAGACGAGCGATCTATAACACGAAAGCTCAAGGAGGCGATTCTGTCTATAAAGCTAGAACAAAGATACTCTAAGGAAGAAATTTTACAGATTTACTTTAATGAGATTCCGTACGGCTCAACAAACTACGGAGTTGAGTCGGCGGCGCAAAGTTATTTTGGGAAGCACATTTCAGATTTGTCGTTGGCCGAGTCTGCTGTTTTAGCTGGACTACCAAAAGCACCGACCGCTTACTTGAATAACCCAGACGCGCTTAAGACTCGCCGTGACTTTGTGTTACGCCGAATGTTCGAGGAGGGTTATATCACCGAGGAGGAGAAGAATGCAGCGCAAGAGCAACCTCTTGGGTTAGAGAGAACTCTTGGAGAGATTGATGCGCCACATTTTGTGTTTTATATTAAAGAAAAGTTAGAGGATGAGTTTGGTCAGCGAATGGTTGAAGAGGGCGGGTTGACCGTGACTACAACGCTTGATTACGATCTTCAAGGCCTCGCACAAGGCGAGGTGACCAAGGCGGTCGCAGAACATGGCGAGCAGTTCGACTTCAGTAATGCCGCACTGATTGCTATAGACCCAGCAAATGGTCAGGTCCTATCTATGGTTGGTAGTCACGATTACTTTGACGTGGAGAGCGATGGTGCGGTGAACGTTACAACGCGGTCCCGGCAACCTGGATCGTCAATGAAACCAATGGCTTACACCGCGTTGTTCGAGGCTGGCTACACACCAAACACAGTTGTGTACGACGTCGAGACAGATTTTCCGTCCGATGTCGGCAACTACCATCCGCGTAACTACGACCTTGCCGAGCACGGTCCAGTGACGGTGCGAAAGGCATTGCAGGGGTCGCTTAACATTGCTGCCGTTAAGGTGTTGTACCTTGTGGGTGTCGGCAACTTCTTGGATTTTGCAGAACGCATGGGCTACACAACGCTTGGAGACAGAAGCCGGTTTGGTTTGTCTGTTGTTCTTGGTGGCGGTGAAGTTACGTTGCTCGAGCACACAAATGCGTATGCTACTTTCGCAAACGATGGAGTGAAAAATGACACGGTATCTATATTGAAAATCGAAAGCGCGGACGGTGAAGTGCTTTATGATTATGAGAAAGAGAAAATTGAAGGGAAGCGAGTTGTCGATTCGAATATCGCGCGGATGATTACAAATGTTTTGTCCGATGACGGTGCTCGACAGTATGCTTTTGGCGGAGGATCTGCTTTGCAACTCGGGTCACGACCGGTTGCCGCGAAGACCGGAACAACAAACGACTATCGTGATGGTTGGACACTTGGTTACACACCACAAATTGCGGTCGGTGTATGGGGAGGCAACAACGACAACACGGTGATGGCACGAGGAGCCGGTGGTTCTTCTGTTGCTGCGCCAATTTGGAATGCGGTCATGCGAGGATACCTTGCAGATAAGCCTGTTGTAGGGTTCCAAGGACCAAGTATTCCTACACTTGGGAAGCCTGCTCTTGATGGTGAGCTTGGCTCATCGCAAACAGTATTGATTGATAAGATTTCAGGAAAGCTCGCAACGGACGAAACGCCGCCGAGACTACGAGAAGAAAAAACTTTTGTATCACACCACTCAATTTTGCATTATGTTGATCGTAGCGACATCTTAGGGCCTCCGCCGCTGGGAGATTCGAAAGATCCGCAATATCAAAACTGGGAGTCTGCAGTGCAGGCGTGGGTTACAAGGCAGGAAGAGGAGCTTGGTGAGGAGTTTGTGAACGAGGAAGTGCCAACTGAGTATGACGACGTTCACTCGGCAGCCAATATCCCCGACGTTACAGTTGAGTCACCATCGAGGGATGACACACTGGAGAATCGAGAGGTGCAAATTAGAGCACGCGTGTCAGCAAGACGACAGGTTTCTCGTGTAGAGGCATATATTGATGGATTTTATCTTGGAGGAACAACATCTTCACCGTATGTAATTAATGCTGCGATCCCAGGATTTGTACAAGAGGGCCAGCACAACATTAGAGTTGTTGCGTTTGACGATGTTGAGAACGAGGGGGAAGAAATGATACGTGTAAATGTGCCAGGCGGTGGCACGACAACGATACAAGTTGTGGATCCGCGACCGGGTCAGATTATTGTAAGTGTTGATAGTACGTACGCGGTGAAGTTGGAGCTTGATGACCCCGCGCGTTATGAGAAGATAGAATTTTTCCAAGGTCCGCGAGGTGGTAATGGTACATTTGTTGGAGCAATACTAGAGCCAGCCCGGTTTATTGAAACGTTCACATGGACGCTGCCACCAGCTGGCGAATATATCTTGTCCGCGATTGCAGTTGAGGCAGGATCGGGCGCAACCATTCAGGCCGGGAATGTTTTGCTTGAAGTGAAAGACCCGGTTATTGCGCCGGAGGTTCCCGGAGAAGAATAAGGTTGCAACATTGGGTGAAACCAGGCTTGTTAGAGCCTGGTTTTTTGTTTGACTTGCATGCGTGATGTTGGTACAAAGGGCGTGTTCATACTAACGACCACGTTGGAGGGTAAGTGGGACTATTTACTTCGAGTGTATTTGTTCTGGGGTACTTCGCTGTGATGTTGGGAGGGCTTTCTGTTGGCCCTGCAACGGAGACGCTTGGTCATTATGCGGCATTGCTGGGGATGATCGGGGTCTTCGTGGTGCTGACCTGGCGCGGTGATACCGTTGCAGAGGTTGTAGATTCCGGTGGCGGCCTTGAGTTCGATTCCAAGAGGTGGGCGCCTGTTGCGCATGGGCCACTCTCGATCATTCCGGTGGACCACCGTCCGAATCAAGGTGTTCCGAGTCGAGTCTGAGTGAACTTGTATCGCCGCGCGATCTTCGCGCGGCGGTTTTTATTTCTATTGACGATATTGGTTGGTGGTGGTATTAATCCTGCGTTCACTTGGCAAGACGGCTCGGTGAATGCACTTGATGAGAGGGGATTGACGTGGGGTTGTTCGTAAAGTTCATGATTGGAGCCACTGGGTTGGCGATCACTTTCAACTTCCTGTGGCATTCGTTGCTAGGGCTAGATCTGGCGGGGTTCTTCTTCTCCTCGTTTGCGATGCTCATCTTGGTAGTGATCGTGATGTTCCGTGCGCTTGTTCTTGACGCAGAGGTTCCGGTGACCGAGCGAGAGAAGACAGCCGGTGAGAAGAAGAGGGACAGCGAGAACCGCAGAGTTGAAGCGATGATTGACGTTGTATTGCTAGCTGACCAGTCGGGCCTAGCTGGCGGTGTTGATGTTGCGATTACGGCCTGGGTGGAGATGATCAGGCTATTCCGGTCGCCGCGCGATGTTGACTTCATGGATGATTATCGGTGGGAACGGCTCGCTGCAGCATTTCCGGTGGCCGTCTCGATGGTGGCTCAGGATAGGGCTACAAGACTTCGGCTGGAAGACGACTGGTCGGCTTTCCTGCTTACCCTGAAGACAACCGGACGTTCCAACTTGGACGATCCGCGAAAAGTGTAACGCAACGCCCGCCCGCGATCTTCGCGCGGCGGTGTTTTTTTTAAAGAAAAGTTACAGTAACTAGAGATTACGTGGCGGGAACAGCAATGGTGGCTGCCACCCTATCTGTCAGCTTGGTGGCAGGCACGGTGGCTGCCACCAAGAAAACAAGGCTCTTGATTGACACAAGGCTCGTTTTCTCGTAATATCATGCCACACGGCGTGGTAGCCAAGTGGTAAGGCAGGGGTCTGCAAAACCCCTATG
>JABMPK010000076.1 GCA_013203725.1 Candidatus Uhrbacteria bacterium
CATTGATCTAGAATATGCATATGGGACAGTTAGGTTATTGAATCGGGACAGATTCATTATACCGCTGTTCCATTTCGATTATACAAGCCTATGCCTGAGACCCTTGACAAAAGGGTGTTTTTGATGTATATTTAGCCGTCGATTGATCCCTATGGTAGGCGCAGTCGAAGAACAGATGAACGCTATTATCGTGGAGGAGTTACATGAAACCGATCGGAGTTCCAAGGGAGTCATACGAGACCGAGGCCGAATTCATCGCACAGGCGCTTGATCTTCGACCGACCGATCAACTGCTTCAGCAACTGATGTTTGCCATGGCCGGACGTGTGGTCCCCATTCCAGGAAAGGCCTGTCTGTGTGGCAAACCCGTAGTCTTCACTCGATTCCCGGACCTCGGCTTCGAATGCACGAGGTGCGGAAGAAAGTGGAAGTTGATCCTCGAGATCGAACTCACGGAGGACGTCTCCGAGTGATCTGACCGCGGCTCTACGTAGCCGCCCAACCAAGAATTCCGCCCAGCACAAGCTGGAGGTTCACTTGGTGGGCGGTTTTCGATTTGCTAAAAACAAAAAAAACAGCAAATTTCAATCTAGCAGTCTCTTGTTCGCAAAAGCCCGCCCAGATCCAGACTTAAGATATTTCTAGAATTGAATCGCCTGTGTTTTTGTGGGGAACATACAGTACCAGATAAGCTCGTAGTCACCAGGTTTCCGAGCTGTTGTTCTGGTGGAGTTTTGCTGGTGCTCTTTTAACCTTCTATCTATGTCTGATGTGTATCCTTTGTATAGCGTTCCGTCTTCAAGATTTTTTAGGATGTATACGTAGTGCATGAAACTAGTATAAACAAAAACACTCGCTTGCACGAGTGCTGTTTGATATTTCTAGAATGTCCTCCGTCGCTCTTCGAGCTATGGCGGACCAGCCTTCGCAAGTCTTCTAGCTGGCTGCGCCAGCCGAAGCCATGCGAAGGCTGGCAGGGGATAGGGTTGGATGTTCGAACTATTCTTGCCATGTCGCCATACTGCTTACACTAAAACCATCCAATTACACTGGGGCCAACTTTTGTAATATTTGATCCTTGAATTGTAAAACTATGCACCCGTGCGTAGTCCCCAGGTTCTATGTACAAACGAATACTTAGTAGAACTTCCTCTCCTTGCGAAGCTCGGTTGATCACGTCTATTACATCATCTGTCAGTACCTGATTTACGGATAAGTTGTACGGATGGTAGCTGCTACCACGAGCGCCATTTACATGTTGTCTAATGTGTACGTCTCCAAACTCAGTCGAAACTATCGTCTCAACCGCACCATCGGCAAAATATGCATCCTTTTTGCTCTGACTGCTGAAATCGGAATCCTTCATAAGTTTTCCCTCTAAAAAGTCTGAAGGCGGAAATAAATTGGAGATATTTTTATGATAAAAATTTTCATTGCCTTTGGTAGAAGCGATGAGCACATTCATTTGCAGTGTCTCATCGGCGTACTGCCTTATATTGATATAATCTACTGACTCATTGTCAGGTAGAGATATGTTTCTCGAGTGATACGAGCCGGTTCCCCCATAGGCCGGCCACAATTTATATGGGCCATCAGATGAGGAGCATCCAGTAAATACTAAAATAGATAGTATGAGTGCGCTGTAGAGGCCTATTAGGTTTGTCTTCATATATATACACTATAACAAATACCTCCGAGCAAAAGCCAGGAGGTGTTTGGCATGGGGATAGCGTCTCAGATTCGAACTATTATCTACATGACAATAAACGAGTTAATAACCGCCTGAACTTCAGGAAGGTCATGCAATTGTGTTGAAAGCTCAAATTGTCCCCACCTATTAGGACCAACATTGAATGTACGTGAATTTGGCGTTCTAAGCGGATACGTCTCCAACCAGTTTATGGGACCGTCTGTGAATTCCTTAACGCTTGATGGGTCTACATCATTCAGACCCTCTATCAGTGAAATACTTGTGTCAAATGAATTTGGCTTAGGACTGCCAATATTTGGAGCAATTCTCAAGTACGCACGACCCTCAATGGCACCGCTTTTAGGCTCAATGTGATAACGATCGTACACATCGTTAAATACTTCGTGTCTCATTGTCCAATCTTCGGGATACTGCACTGAGAAGCCATGCTTCTCATTAACCGAAGTCACGATACCGTTGGATCTGCTAGTAGTCTCTTGCAATATATCTTCGCCGGGGTCTGATGCGACGATAGGTAATGCTCTTGTTTCGACTGGTTGTAAAGCCGCTTCATCTAAGAGTGCCTGCATCTCTTCGATGGAGTATTCTGGCTCATCGTTTGAAAACACGCAACCAGAGCCAATCAACACTATAGCTGACAGCGTAAATAAAAGGTATTTCATATGAATACAGTATAACAAAAACCTCAGAGCAAAAGCTCGGAGACATTAGTCAATAAGCCGTTTATTTATAAAGGCTCGTCCAGATCCAGACTTAAGATATTTCTCAAATTTAATCGCCTGTGTCTTTGTAGGGAACATACAGTACCAGACGAGCTTGTAATCACCTGACTTTCTTGCTGTTGTCCTTGTGGATTTCTGTTCGTGCTCTTTCAGTCTTCGATCAAGATCTGACGTGTAGCCTTTGTACAGAGTGTCATCTTCAAGGTTTTTCAGAATGTATACGTAGTACATGATCCTAGTATAAACAAAAACACTCGCCTGCACGAGTGCTGCTTGATATTTCTAGAATGTCCTCCGTCGCTCTTCGAGCTA
>JABMPK010000077.1 GCA_013203725.1 Candidatus Uhrbacteria bacterium
AAGAGCTTTAAATATCCGCTCTACAACATCCTCCATGCGTGAAAACAAAAAAGGATCATGGACGCCTGTCTCATAATCCGGATTCAAAAATAGCTCAAGCTCAGCCTGATCTTTAACCCCCCTATTCCACATGAGCTGCACAAGCATGGGGTGCACCTCGCCAAATTTCTTCGCCATGGCATCTGGAACCTGTTCTTGTACAAGCCAGGTTTTTTCTGCCATAAGTTTAGAATCCGAATGCGACGGTGAACATTACCATGCTAATTATCACGATGAACGAGACAACAGCGAACGCTCTTTTAAACCATTTACTTTTATACATAACTTTTACAGTTTACGTTATCGCTTAAGAACCTTCAAGTATGCGCTCGATGGTATCTCCACTTTCCCCGCTCCCATTTCTGCCATTCTCTTCTTTCCTTTCTTCTGTTTATCCAACAACTTTCGTTTTCGAGTAACGTCTCCACCGTACAGTCCTGATGTCACGTCCTTACGCATTGCAGAGATTCGGTCTCCTGCAACAATGGCACCGCCAACTGTTGCCTGCAATTTAATAACGAACATCTGTCGTGGAATTTCTTCTTTGAGTGTTTTGATGATCCGCTTTCCCACCGAGTGCGCCTCGCCCCTGTACACAAGCGTAGATAAAGCCTCTACTGGTTCTTCCGCAACCAGAATATCCATGCGCACAACGTCGGCTGGTCGCTCGTCCAATGTCTCATAACTCATCGACCCATATCCACTCGTCACAGTCTTGAGCGCGTCATAGAAGTCTACGATCACGGTCGATAACGCCATCTCGTAATGCAACAAGGCCCGTTTCTGATCTAGATACTCGGTCGTCGTGTAAATTCCGTTTCGATCTTGCACAAGAGACATTACAGCTCCCACGAATTCTGATGGTACAACAATATCAACCTTCGCCCATGGCTCGAATACCTTTTCAACATGTGTCGGCTCCGGAAGGTCGAGCGGTCCTTTAATGATAATCTCCTCACCGCTGCGTTTCACAACCCTGTATCGCACACTAGGCGTTGTAACGATCACCTCAACGCCCGACTCTCGTCGTAGACGCTCTTGCACGATCTCTAGATGCAACATTCCAAGGAGTCCAACACGAAAGCCGATACCAAGCGCATTACTCTGGTCTGGCTCTACAGACAACGAGGCGTCGGACAATTGTAGTCGTTCCATCGCTTCCCTGAGTTCGCTTACGTCACCTCCATCTTTCGGAAAGATGCCTGCGTACAACATCGGTACAGCCTCCTTGTATCCAACGAGAGCTTCAATCTTTGCGCCCTTCAAGGTCATAGTATCTCCAACGCGACAACCTCCAATATCTTTCATTCCTGTTACCACGTAACCTATCTGACCAGTAGAAAGCTCACCATCGGAAATACGTGAAGGTGACAAATGACCGATCTCTGTGATCGGACTGTTTGTATCTGTCGCCACCATGTGAAGCACCTGTCCTTTTGTAAGAGAGCCGTCCATTACTCGCACATACGCGACCACACCTTGGTAGTCGTCGTAAAACGAATCGAAGATGAGCGCGCGCGTGTCGCTAGACTCGTCACCAGTTGGTGCCGGAACATGCTCAATAACCGCATCAAGCAACAACTCAACATTTTCTCCCGTCTTACCCGAAACAGATATGATCTCTTCGGCCTTACAACCAATCAACTGCATAAGCTCCTGAGTCCGAGCATCAACATCGGCTGCAGGAAGATCGATCTTGTTGAGCACTGGAATAATTTCCAGTCCATGCTCAATCGCCATGTACAAGTTCGCAAGAGTTTGAGCTTGCACACCCTGAGTCGCGTCAACAAGCAACACACACCCCTCAACTGCAGCGAGTGACCGCGACACCTCGTACGCAAAGTCAACGTGCCCAGGAGTGTCTATCAGATTCAACATGTAACCTTTGTACATCATCCGCGCCGGTTGCAACTTGATAGTGATTCCCCGTTCCTGCTCCAACTCCATTGTGTCGAGTACCTGCGTAGTCATCTTACGCTTCTCCACCGTCCCAGTAATTTCAAGCAAACGATCGGCAAGCGTAGACTTGCCGTGGTCGATATGCGCAATAATGCAAAAGTTCCGAATTAACGATTGATCCATAATAGGCCTCACTCTAGCCTATTTAGGCGTATTTGTCGATGTTTCGAGAGTTATCCACAAGCAATTCTATCCGCGACTAAATCAACCTATGTCTAGATCGGAGTTTTGCCAATTTGTCGCGATCGCGACAAATTGGTATCAATTAATGAAGCATGTACATGCACATATTCAGTTAATCCCAATTCTTCTATGTATTCTGCAAACTCTGCTACCACATTATATCGATGAACCCACACGCTCCTCTGAAACATTGTGAAACCTGCTCTCTTCAACTGTATCCTGAGGCGGTCCCGAGCCTTCTTCTCATATTCTGGAATATCGTATGACACTATGCTTACAAAACCATCTGGGAGCTCCTCGTCGTTACTTGCTACTATTTCTAGCAGTGATTGTACATACCCACGATTTGTCCAATGCATCTCAAGACTCTCACTGATCTCTCTGAACTCTACAAGACCTCGTGATTTAGCTCGCTCAAGATCTCGCTTTTTAATATTATATTCCTCCCAAATCTCTTTTTCTTCCAACACACGAACAGGACCCTTGATGAGAAAATCAGTATTTTTTCCAAATGTGTTGATTACGCCATATCCAATATATAAATTGTGCAAAAGTGCTCCAACCGCACTCCTTGTACGACGTACATACTTCTTAGACTCCTCGTAAAGTTGCGCCTTTTCTTTTCCAGACAAAAAATCTCCCCGCATAGTCGTGTTTTACGAATAAGTGGGAGGAATGAATACAGTATATCATCAAATAAAAAAGGCCGCGCCAGATGGCGCGAGCCTTGTCGTCTAGATGTCGCTTGCCGAGACTTGCCTCTCGATCCAGTAGCGTCTGTTGCCTTCGTATACACCGGACCGCATCGGCGTCATCTCGTGAACGAGTGCTCCCGCACCGATGACGGTACCCGGAGACAGAACGCTGCCACACCCGATCTTGACTCCGTCTCCCAGAATCGCGCCGCACTTTCGCAACCCAGTAACGATTCTGTCGTCGGTATCCAGATGCGCCTTGATGGTGATCAACCCTCCGTTGTGCCTGAAATTCGCAAGCTTCACTCCTGCACCCAGATTCACGTCGCGCCCTAGGATCGAATCTCCTACGTAATTCTGATGAGATGCGTGCGCTCCAGGGAAGAACAACGAGTTCTTTACCTCACAGAACGAACCAACAACACAACTCCTCATAAGCCACGTACCAGCGCGAATCACGGCATTGGCTCTTACCTCACAGTAGGGACCGATCAAAGTCAAGCCTTCGATAACCACAGATGGATGAACCGTGGCCGTTTCATGCACAACAATGTCCCGTGCATATCCATTGGGGTGACGCCACTCTCTGATCCTTCTTCGGTCAGCCATGATCTCACTGAACCTCTGACTACCCTCCCATCCTCCGATCATGCCAAAGAGCCCATGTTCCGAGATGAACCTACGAATATCACCATCGACGTCATCGAACAACTTCGGCATCCTCGGATCGCCAAGCAACATCTTTGCAACTTCTTGCATACTCACCTCCAGACGCCGAGTTAACCAAAAAAACGCCCCATCGTCAAGGCGCCTTACTTAATCACTCCCGATCCAACCAATTCGTCTCCAATGTAAAATACGATGAATTGTCCTGGTGCTATTGCTCGTTGCTCTTCCTCAAACTTCACATACCCTCCATCGCTCAACTTGCAGGCCTGATCATCTTGGCGATAGCGGATGTGTGCTGCGATCTTGAGCGGTAGCTTGGGCTCGACTCCAGAAACCCAGTGTAATTCCGTCGCTTCGAGCAGTCTTGAGTACAGTGCAGGGTCGTCGTCATGCCCCACCACCAGCTCGTTCGTGTCGAGTTTGCGATCCACCACATACCATGCCGCTCCCCCTCCAACTCCAAGTCCGTGCCGTTGTCCTATCGTGTAATACTGAACGCCCTCATGCTCACCAACGACCTCCCCATCAGTCGAAACAATATTTCCCTTTACTGGTTTAATTCTCTCTTTTAAAAACGTTGGTAAATCAACTGGCCCAATAAAACAAAGTCCCTGCGAGTCTTTCTTATCCGCAGTCACAAGATCATACTTCTCAGCGATCTTGCGCACCGCAGGTTTCTCGAGCTCTCCAACAGGAAACATAGACCGCATCAGCTCGTCTTGTCCCAATCTACACAGAAAGTAACTCTGATCTTTATTGCCATCAACTCCCTTTAGCAAACGAGCCTGCCCGTCTTCAATCTCGACACGCGCGTAATGACCAGTCGCCATGTTCTCGCACCCAAGATCATCAGCAACCTTCATCAACAAATCGAACTTCACTTCGGAGTTACACATCACGTCAGGATTCGGGGTTCGCCCCGCGTCATATTCAGCGATCATATACTCGTAAACCCGCTCCCGATACTCTTTTTCAAAATCAAACACATGAAGTTCTATCCCCAACGACGCCGCGACGCGCATTGCAACACGCTTGTCTGCCTCCCAATCACAGCCGCTCCAGTTTTTCATGAAAGCACCAATGACATCGTACCCAGCCTCCAACAACAAAGCCGCAGCGACCGATGAGTCAACTCCGCCAGACATTGCACACAAGATTTTGGTTTTCTGTTCAGACATAAAACATCACGTAAGTGATGCTGGAATATAACGGAATTTCTTGAGTTTGGCAAGTGTTTGCTGGTGCGGACGCACAGAAGGGCGTCCCTACAAGCCTGTAGGGACAGGTCGTGACCTGTCTGTTCCAGCAATGACGAGCTAGGTTACAGCAATAACAGTAGCAGTATGCCGAGCAACACTCGATACACGGCAAATGGCATGAATGACCACTTTTCGATCACCTTTAACAAGAATCTTATTGCGAGTACTCCGGATATCAATGCGGCAACGAACCCGACTATAAGCTCAGGTGTCAGAATCTGCACACCGTTCATGATCGCTTTCAAGATCACGTATGCTGCAGCTCCACCAACGGCCGGGATGCTCAACAAGAACGAAAACCTCGCCGTAGTCTTACGGTCTAGCCCTGCAAACAATCCAGCGGTCATCGTTACACCGCTACGACTCGTACCCGGGATTAATGCGAGTGTCTGCACGAGCCCAATGATTATCGTACGCTTCCAACCAACTGCCACTTCTTTGTCTACCCGATTCTTATTTCGACGACCTATATAATCTGCAAAACCCAATACAACTCCCCACACAATCAAACTCCAAGCTACAACATTAACTGTGCGAATCGTTGCGTCTATATAGTCTCCAAGTAACAACCCAACCAACACTACCGGTATCGTTGCCACCACAACCATCCAACCTAACTGACCATATTTCTTTTCTTTCTTCGTGACCATTCCAATCGCCATCTTTCGGATCTCTGACCAAAATACATATACTACTGCAATGAATGTAGCCAAGTGCATCATAGTGTCAAAAGCCAACCCCCTAGCCTCCCAACCAAACAATTCCGGGATAGCAATAAGATGCCCCGAGCTGGAGATCGGTAAAAACTCAGTAATACCTTGGACAATTCCAAGTATGATGACCTCTAAATAGTTCATTCGTCAAAAGTTACCCGTTGCCCAGGCTTAAGTAGTTTGCCTTGTGGCTTTTCCTCAGGCGAAGTATCTTGTGTCTTTTCCGGTGCACGATCCGGCGTTTTTTCCGGAGCTCGATCCGGAGTCTTCGCTGCAGCTGGAGTTTGATCTTGCGATACATCCTGAATCTTTCTTAAAGGAACATCCTTGGCCTTCTCATCAGTCCTCGGCACACTATTTCGCTCGCCACGACCACTTGATCCTCCGCCACTACGCTTTCCACGACTTCTCTTACGTTTCTTTGGCCGATCACCATCACCGCTCGATGACGCAGGCCGATCATTACGATCCTTAGCGGCTGAGTCTGAGGAAGAGTCCCTGTCGCTCGAACCAGTCTTTGAATCAGAACTAGTTTTAGAACTTGAACTCGTGCTCGAGCTTGTAGCATCTGATTTCTTTTCATCTGAACCCGGATTCGCAGCATCCGTCCCCTTACCGCCCGCGTCAGCATCTACCGGCGCGTCATTGCGAACCTGAGTGGTAACGACAGGTGAAGCAACCTTTTCTTTTGAGCTGTCTCCTCCATCGGAACTCGAGCTAGAGCCTGAACTCTTGCTCTCCGACTCAGGTTTCTTCAACGCAGCCAAAGACACGCCCTTAGCAGGCTCACTGGTAGAAGACTTGCTAGAACTCGACTTACTATCACTCTTAGAGCCATAGCTACTGCTGTTACTACCGCTGCTTCTACTGCCGCTAGAACTACTTCGACTACTTACGCCACCTCCGCCACCCGGCTTCTTTGGGTATCCTGGCTTTATGCCGATTATCTTTCCGTCATCATCCTTCTGCGCCCATTTTCCATCGTATCCAAGCTCGGCCACAGAACCAACTGCATTCAAATCCTCATCGTAAATAATATCTTTTCTCGAATCATACTTACCCGACTTCTTAAGCTCTGCAACCTCTTCCTTACCTTCTTCCGAATAAATAGGCCGCGAGCGATCAAGGGTAACAGGTATAGAAAACTCTTTACCTGTCCACGAACACTTGTACTTAACTTTTTTCTTCTTGGCTCCACCTCCACCACCCTGTCCTGCTCCTCGAGCCTTGGACTCAGCGATCATCGCCTCAACGTCAGCGCCCTCTTCAAATCCAATCCACTTCAACACCCCAGCTTCAACTTCCGCCTTCGTTCGACCATATCGTTCACGACTTCCACGAACAACTTTGTCCTCCGACCCTGTAACCTTTGCGATTGGTGGAAGTGTTTGCGCGGAAAACGGGGCAGACGACACACCATCGATCATCAACTTGAGGTATATCGCAAACTTTGGAAGGTTGATCAAATCCTCAGGAATAAACCTTGGCATCATCTCTTGCTCCAGGTCTGTTGCGTCTGGTGCGCCAACTCTAAAAATAACCATGGTGCCAACGTTACCTAAAACAGCGTCCTTAACCTCTTCCGCAAGTTGAGCCATGTACTGGTGAGCAACGATCAAGTTTAATCGATACTTACGGGCCTAAGACAAAATGTTTGCAAATGCTTCTGTAGCAAAGTTTTGAAACTCATCAACGTATAAGTAATAATCTTTACGATCAGCCTGCGCGATTTCAACACGTTCCATGGCTGAAAT
>JABMPK010000078.1 GCA_013203725.1 Candidatus Uhrbacteria bacterium
ACTTTTCTTGTAACTTTGACAAGGCGCGCGATCAGGACTACATTATTACTGTCTCAATACTAGGAGGGGAACGTGTATTACGAGATGGAAGAAGGGCATCCTGAGCGAGTTGGGCCTTTTAGGCTGAGAAGTATCGTTGGTGAGGGCGCTACGGCGTTTGTCTACGACGCAATACTGCTTGGTAGGCATGGCGGTAGTAGTGTCAAAAAAAATCACAGCGTCGCTATCAAGGTTCCGAAGCCGAGTACCAGTCACGACATCATCTTGGACGAGGCGTTGATTGGTAGCCGAGCCAGACACCCCAATCTAGTGCGTACACGAAGACTGTTTGTTGCAAGGGGTACGCCTTGCATTGAAATGGAGCGCATACAAGGGGAGCGTCTGGATAAGCTAACGATCAATAGAAAAGGGCGCAGACCAGTACCTGTACTCCGAGCTGCCGAGATAGTGAAGCAAGCGGCCCTGGGTCTGCATCAGATGCACAAGGCACGAAGTGGCTGTGGCAGGCCTCTGTGCGCGGTGCACGGGGATGTAAAGCTCAGCAACATCTTGATCACTAGTACCGGCAGAGTGAAGGTGTGCGATTTTGGCACGGCAACGTTCGTTGGCACGCGGTTTGAACGAGCAGAGGATACCGTGTACGGAACGCCGATGTTCATGTCACCGGAGCAGGTCACTGGCCAGCATCTCGATGCACGCTCAGACGTATTCGTGCTCGGCACAGTCTTGTACCAGTTGGTGATGGCTCGAGTACCTTTCGTGGGGAGTAGGATCACAGACATCATGATGATTATAGCGGTTGGTGACTTTGAGGATCAGCTGCGCATGTTCAAAGATAGGGCGCCGCTTTTGGCCCCGATCCTAAAGAAATGTTGGCACATGTCGCGGAGCCAGAGGTTCTCTTCGGCTCACGAGCTTTACATGGCCTTGCGTCAAGCGCAGGAAGAGATTGGAAGCAGCCTTAGAGGAGCGCCACCTGTATCGTTACGAGAATGGGTGTGCGACCATCAGGCAACACAAAGTAGACGCGCATAGGGTGCTCCCTGTGCGTTTTTTTATTTCAAGTCAGTAGAAACAATTTTATAAAGTGAGTCGCCGACACGAACGCGTGATGGAACCACGATTGTCATAACCTCGCCTTTAAGCACCTCGCTTACTGGGGAACAATCGCGGCGGATCTCGCTTGGTTTGACGCGTAAAAATCCTGTAGACTTTCCTAAAATAAGACCGTCCATATTCACTGAGAACGACTCTGCTTGCAAGGTTACCTCTGCAACTGATTGTTTTGGAAAGTAATGAGTGACTTTTCCAACAAAGATTTTCTTCTTTGTAGCCTTGCTATCTGATCCCTGACTCCAATAACTGAATCCCTTTCCACGATAAAAACCTTCGCTAAGACCTCGGTTGAACACTGTGCCGAGCCTATCGTTCCATTCCGCGACCTTGTCTTTTGTAAAACTTCCTTCCTCGATTGCGGTCAACGCTTCTCTGTAACATCGAATAACAACGTCTGCGTACTCCGGCGGTCTTCCACGACCCTCGATCTTGAGCGAAACTGCACCGGACGCAACGATCTCGTCGAGCATTCCGATAGTGCATAAATCTTCCGTACTCATAACGTACTCGTTTTCAATATCGAGCTGTTTACCAGTCGACTTGTCTGTCACGGTAAAGTCACGTCGACATGGTTGACTGCACGATCCACAGTTTGCAGAGGTGTTGTACATGTACAAACTCATACCGCATCGTCCGCTCACAGCAACACACATTGCACCATGAACAAAAATCTCGATCTCGACGAGTCTGCCTTTGGGCCCACGGATGTCTTGCTTTTCAATCTCGCGTACGATCTCTTGAATCTGCTCAAGCGTAAGCTCGCGCGCCAACACTACTCGGTCTGCCCATTGTGAAAATAGTTTAACAGCTTCTATGTTTGAAATAGAATGTTGTGTAGAAATGTGAACCTCCACGCCGACCGACCGAGCGTAGGAGATTGTAGAAAGATCAAATGCAATTACAGCGTCAACGCCAGCCTCTTTGACAGCGTCGATTGTCTTATTCATGTCATCCAAATTCTGGTCGTACACCAAGGTGTTCAATGCCAAGTAACACTTTACGTCATTCTTGTGGCAGATGTCGGCGATAGTTTTGATATCGTCATGCTCAAACTGCGCCGAAGACTTTGCACGCATGTTGAATCCCTCCACACCAAAATAAATAGCATCGCAACCTGCCTTAATAACAGCGTCCAAAGCTTCAAAAGATCCTGCGGGCGCAAGCAACTCTATTCCAAGATTGTCATTCTGATCATTCATATAGGATTTGGAGTTTACAGAAAACTGGTGATATTGCGAATTCTAGTTCCTATTGCCCCACCCCGAGGTGAGCGAGTACTTGGTTGGGTGATTTATAGTTTAAGTTCTTCCG
>JABMPK010000079.1 GCA_013203725.1 Candidatus Uhrbacteria bacterium
AATATGAACTCCTCCACGCTTTCCAAAAATAAATTCACCCATTTTAGGGTGCCATCGTGAAGACTGGTGGCCAAAGTGGACACCCGCTTTTAACATTTCCTCCAATGTAGGTACTTTCATCATAATTTCCTTGTTTTCGTCGTTTCCTGCCGCTCAAGGATCGAGATAAACCCGACAGGCCCTTGATACGTGGCACAGAAAACTGTGTGATTAAGATAGCGCGAGTATACGGAAATAGGCGTATTTTGTCAATTGTAATCAATGTTGGCGGAAGATATTGACAAAAATCACTCACATTGGTACGATCGCGGCACATTTAATGAACCGTATACAAGCGGTCACCTGAGTTATATGAAGAACATCCATCCAAACTACAATAATAAAGCTACAGTGAAGTGTGCTTGCGGAAACACCTTTGAAACAGGTTCAACCGTGGAGAACATTTCTACAGAGTTGTGTAATATGTGTCATCCGTTCTACACGGGAACACAGAAGATTCTTGACTCAGCTCGACGCGTCGAGAAGTTCGAGACACGAATTACAAAAAAGGCAGATTCTGTCCGAAGCAAAAAGGACAAGGAGACAAAACGACGTGCTGATCGTGAGGATAAAAAGAAGGCTGAACTTGAGCCAATCAAATAAGCCCCGGGAACGCTCGTCATTATGGCGAGCGTTTTTGTGCTAAGATACTGATATGACAATACCAGAATTCAACAATCGAAAAGACGAACTGGAAAATATGATGTCCGACGTCGCGGTGATCAACGATCAGAAGCGATACACGGAGATTTCCAAAGAATATAAGCATGTGAATGCTGTTGTTGAAGCTGCGCACAATATTGAATTGCTAGAGGAGCAGTTGGTGAGTGCAAAGAAGATGGTTAAAGATCCTGAAATGGGTGAAATCGCTGAGTTGGAGATTGCTGAGCTCGAGCCAGAGATTGCGCGATACAAAGAGGAGCTCGATCTGCTTATCGTTCCACCAGATCCACTAGACGATAACGACGCGATTCTTGAATTCCGCGCCGGAACAGGCGGAGACGAAGCTGCTTTATTTTCTGGTGAGTTGATGCGAATGTACACACGATACGCGGAGGAGCAAGGATGGAAGATGTCTGTCATAAGCTCGAGCGGAACAGAGATTGGCGGATTAAAAGAAGCTATAGTGGAGATATCTGGAGAGAGAGCATACGGGTCGCTCAAATACGAATCCGGCGTACATCGAGTACAGCGCGTTCCAGAGACCGAGAAGGCCGGACGAATTCATACGTCTACAGCGTCCGTTGCAGTGCTTCCAAAGGTAGAAGCGGAAGACTTCAATCTGGATCTGAACGACCTTGATATTCAAGCGACGACTTCTACGGGAGCCGGTGGACAGAGCGTGAACACAACATATTCTGCTATCCGAATCATCCACAAACCAACCGGCATGATCGTATACTGTCAAGACGAACGATCGCAGTCACAAAATAAGTTGAAGGCGTTGGAAGTTATGCGTTCACGACTGTTCCAAGCCAGAGAAGAAGAGAAGCAAAAGGAACTGTCTGAAAAAAGACTATCGCAAATCGGAACCGGTGACCGGTCGGAAAAAATCCGAACCTACAACTTCCCACAGGACAGAATCACCGACCACAGGATAAAAGAAAGTTGGAATAACCTACCTTTCATCATGGAGGGAAACATTGGAGAAATTATTGCAGCGCTCAAGAAAGCTGCACGTGATGCAAAGTAAAAGCGATGAAGAGGCTCGACTGTTGACAGTTGAGCTTTTTTGTTATACAAAAGCTGTGCCGAAGAGATCGTGTTTTCACATTCCGTGGGCTCGATCTACCAATTACGCGTAACACCCAAACGGGATAACACGCAGAACGGAGTAAACAATGGCACGTCAGAAGTACGGCATGATCGCCGCATTGATGCGGATCTGCAAGATCATCTTGCTGATCGCGAACGAGCTGCGAGATACGATCCGCGGATCCGAAGAAGAGTACGAGATGATCCTGGGACGCCCCGAGCACGACGAGGGGCTCGTGCAGAGAATCGTCAGTGCATGGGTTGATCCAAAGGCGTACGTGGTGGACAGAATTCCGGTGACCATCATGATGGGCAACAAGGAGATGTCCCTGTTCACTGACGTGTCTTTGATCAGTTTCGGTCGAGACGACGAAGACCCAAGGCGAGTTCGCATGGATGACGAATGGCTCGTATCGCTTTTGCAGAGGCTCGGACTCGAGGTATGCGGAGCACGCGAAGGCGCCCCGTTGGTTATCGCGCACAATCAAGAGCCGTGGGACTGTGCATACAATGTTCCAGATTGGGTGAAGCGTGTCATCGTTCAGGACTTCAACGATCAGGCATGGCACGTGATTCAGCGCGATGGAAACGGCCTGTTCTACAGCGAAACAACCCGCGCCGTCGACCACTCAGGCCCCGCCGAGCTCGGTAGCTACTTCCTGGTTCGTCAGAAGCCGGATCGACGAGAGTAGCCCTACGAAACCTCGCGCCCGCACCAGGAATCTCCTGGAGCGGGCGCAGTTTTTTTGCTAACTAGGCCCTATTGACACCTCGAACACCCCGTGCTATAAAGCTCTCGATAGGAACAACGCGAGGGAAACCAGCCTTACTCCCCCGAGGCACACGACGGATGCCCGTCTAACCCTTGCAGAGAGCCTGTCACTCCCTGAATTCGCCTTGGAAGCCACCGCACCCTCCTCAGGTGGCCCAGGAACCTCGAATCAGGATTGGGTCCTGCGTGCACGTCGCGCAGGCCCCTTTTTTTTGCTAAAATACTGACATGACAAGAAAAGAACTTCTCAAAAAGATTGTCTCAGAGCTCGGGCACGCCGACCATGCTATAGACGACGCGAGGCAGATTCTTATGCATGTGCTAAATATTAGCCATGCTGATTTTTTGGCTCATGATGATCTTGAGGTCACGCGAGGTCAAAGGTCTAAAGCTACAAAGCTTGCAAAAGCTCGATCACAGCATACGCCGATGGCATACCTACTTGGATCGCGCGAGTTTTTCGGACGGTCTTTTCCTGTAAACAAGCATACGCTAATCTCACGCCCCGAAACTGAACTTATGGTGGAAGAAGCGGTGGCGTTATCAAGCAAGGACACCCAGTTCATTGATGTTGGCACAGGGTCGGGGGCGATTGCAATAACGCTAAATCTTGAAACCGCGCAACCCGTGATCGGTGTGGACA
>JABMPK010000080.1 GCA_013203725.1 Candidatus Uhrbacteria bacterium
GGTATATTCATGCCGTCTACCTTTGCAGTCAGGAAACACTAATACCGTAACCAAAAAGAGCCACACAGGGCTCTTTTTTTTGTAATTAGTAAATCAATGTGCCTCCCTGTATTGGCATCCCCGCTACTGTCGAGCCATCCCGATCAGACACTCCATCATTCCAAGTAAAGTGTGCGTAATCATCTACGGATATTCGGATTGAATCATCCAGCTTCGCACTTGCTCCCGATGTATCAGCTGCGAATATGAACATGTCTCCAAAACCAGTTGCGAATGTATTATTCACACCCGCAACCGCGTACACCAACAGCTCTGTTGCATTTGATGAGCCACAAGCAGTCCAAGACGAGTCATAGAACGTCCAGCTGTCAGCTGCATCTGTAGAGTAGTCACTTCCAAAGAATAGGGCAAAGTTAGATGCGTCACCCATCTGAGAGCAAGTATTCCACCCTCCTCCATTATTATCCGATGTCGTTAATTTGAACGGGACATCTAGCACCGTGGCTACGCCAGTAGCACCCGGATAAAGCGAGAATGTGAATAGTTCTGTCATACCTGGCGCGAATGACGCTGCACCAGATATTGAATTGTTTAAACTAATCAAAAGCGATGTTGCAACGCTGTTAGTTCCAGTATTGAACCAACCAGTAACGCTGTCAGCGTCACCTGTATTATATTCTTCAGCGTGAATTTCGTATTGGTACTGTGAATTTTCAGACATCGGCGTCAGCCATGATGGGCTTACATAGAACGCTGTAACAGACGAACCGATAACCTGCTGTACTAGCTCATCGTGAAGAGCGCCTGAAGAATCCCAAATACGAATGCGATAGTGATCAAGAGGCCCGCTAGACTCGAAGCTAAACGTGCGCGTTAGCTGATCAGGGTCTCCGAGTGCATCGAGCATATATGTCGCCACATTGTTGATAGCGAAATCACCATCTTTAGCCTCCAATGTTTCCGTCCTACAGTTATTTGTGTCATCTGACTCAGAGACCGCGTCAAGATAGTCAACGCAGACTTTTACTGCCCGCGCGCCCATTACCTGCTGTGGGGAAATATCCGATATTCCTCCGGCGTTCAAAAACATCTTCTGAGCCGCCGAAAGTGTTGTTGCGTTGTAAGTCCATTCTAAAACCTCATCCAACCAAACGTGTACATCTACATTCTCTGTACCCACAGCTGCGCCATCATTCGTGAGCGTAGCTACTATCTGGTTCGTACTACTGAGGGACAAATCCAATACACGTAGATCGGGTAGAACAATCTCTTTCTCCTGACTATCGGCGTCAGATTCGTCTGCGTCTTGTTCATCCTTCTCTGCTGCCTTACGAGCTTCTTCCTCCGCTATCTTCTTGGCCTCGGCCTCAGCGGCGTCCTTAGCCTCCCTTTCGTCTACCTGAAATGTTTCTTGATCTTCAGCGATCTCCTCCTCGGTCGCTTCTTCTATATCCTCGATATCAATCTTGTCATCTTCGTCCACCTGAATCGCCTTCAACTTATCAACAAGTTCTTGTAATCGATCAATCTCGCGCTCAAGCTTTCTTATCTTCTTGATGACTAATCCCATTCGGTTTTCAAGATGCCTAGAGATCTGCGCATGACGCTTAAGGACATTCAGTTTCTCTTCGTCAATAACATCCTCAATCTCTACAGCTTCCCCGCTTTCATCAACTCTAAGCAGAGAACCGTCCTCTGCTGTTATGACCGTACCTTCTGGAAGTTCATTCTCACCCAATTCAGCCGCTACGGTGTAGCGTGGGAAAAATGCCTCAGAAAGATCGTCTACACGCTTTGCCCAATCGTCACCAAAAAGCTTTTGCGCCATGGCTTCGTCTTTTATAGGTCGCAAAACTCCGCCAGACGTGACTACGTAAACCTTGTTTACACTAGGAATCTTAACTAGGCGTGTGCCTGCCTGGTACGGCACAAGGCCACCAAGCGGCTTTTTTGCAAGATTATCACACGTTATAGTCTTCACTTTCTCAAATCCTTCGTTCCAAGTGAAGAATACTTTCTCGTTGGGGAATGCGTATCGTTTGCCATCATCACCAAGAAGGTACACAGATGGCCCACTTGAACATTTAACAAGGTCTCCAGATGATGCTGCATGAGCTGTTTCAATGTACGCAGCGGCTCCCAGCACAGACAGGAGGAAAGCAGATGCCACAATGCCCATGCGATGCATAGATGTCGTCATAAAGGGTTTGTTTAATTCATTATAGGTTAAGTATAGCATGGCAGGGGCGTTTAACCTTCCAATGAGTCCAGTTAAGGCTTATCTGCCTCATACGTAATCACAGATAGTCCGCCTGCTTTTGAGTGACTCAACAGCTTTAACCCCGGTGTCTTCATACGTAAGAGCTCCTCAATGCTTGTCGGCTGATCACGCGACACAAACCGTAGCAACAATCCTCGATATGCTTTTGACCAATGATTAATTCTCTTTCCGTTTTGCAGGAAGATACATTCTGTGACTGTAGCTTTGGGCGTGTAGTAATTTTTGTAAATCTCCGCACGCAGATCTAGAACATGATCATCCCCAATAATCCTATCCAAAGCACCCGAAGTATGTTCGCGATAATACTTCGCCATTGCAACGTCGGCAAATTTTACACGCTGCTTTAATTTGATTTCCGGAATCATGTCACCTCCACGAATAGGGCCAAGGAGGTTAGAAAATATTATGAGATGGCTCGCAAGGTATTCGTACTGAGATACTGTGAGTGTTTTAGTATCAAGGTACTGAAACCCAACACCATTGTATCGCTGAAGCGCAGGAAGAACTGGTGCCTCGGACAAGATTTTTGGTAGCGCAGCAATCTTCTGTTCGTCTTTCCAGCCCGTTAAGGCTTGTTTCTCCTTCGATGACCCAGAACTAAGCGCGCCTTCGTAGGCTTTTGTCAGCACCTCCCTTACCTGCTCGCTCGCAATCAATTTATGGCTAACATTTTGAAATACCCCAGACCCCCCCAGCCCGCTTCCCTTCAGACGGAGAAAATAATACAATCATATATGAAGCATCGTAGCACAACATGGGTTTACATATGCGTCTTTCTCAGCGTATACTGCCATCATCTATGAAAATTGAATCGATATCTGGAAACAATATTGAACTAACGCCGGGGATGGAAGAGTATGTTCGTACGCGTATTGAAAAACTGTCGAAGATTGTTCAGAGTATGGAGCCGGCTGTTATACGAGCGGAAGTTGGTGAGCCGTCATCACAGCGCAGAAAAGGCGAGCATCTATTTTACGCAGAATTAAGCGCGACGATTAAAGATAAGGATTTTCATGCTATAAAAACCGGCCAAAGTGTATTCAAGGCGATGGAGAGAGTTAGAGTAGATATGTATCAACAAATAATTAGATGGAAGACGAAGGAACGCGTCACGCAAAGAAAACAGGAAGTCATGGACAAGAAGCTGTTGCGGTCTGCGCCTGATAAGATCTGATCCTCTTGTGCGCGCATCACTGGCAATCTACCTGACTTCTGATATAATAAACTTATAAAACATAAACAAAAACTTTATGAAGAAAGATTCATGTGGAGTGTGCAAGGTTACTAGTTGGGCCCTAATCGTAGCTGGTCTTGCTCTAGGTATTCAGGGGCTCTTTGAGTGGAACCTCTTTACCGTCCTTTCAGGCGAATCCGATGTAACGCTTCGAGTAATTTACGTAGTTGTTGGAATCGCAACAATTGGTGTAATTGCTAGGAAGATGGACATGTGTAAAGTTTGCAAGAAGTAAGGTTAAAATTTTAAAAACCGCTGAGTGTTCTCGGCGGTTTTTTGATATCATGAATTATATGAAAAAACAAAATCTGCGGTATATAATCTTAACTACGATCGCGGTTGCTGCGATCTATTTGATTTCATCACTCTTTTCACATCTTGCGTTGTCTCAGTACGAAGATGCTAAATATGGCTTCTCATTCTCTTATCCACAGTCATGGGTCATGAGCGACATGTCTAATATGGGTAGCAGCATTGCAATTGCTCTTGAGTCAAAGGACACCGACAAGCTATTAGAATCGAAAGCTCTGCCTCCTGAGTATAGACACAACTTTGCTTTGTATCATTTTGATGACATCAATAGTATCGAAGCTCAAGGCGGCACAGGGCCCGGGTCACGATTCAACTACAAGAGCGTGGATGAATTCTTGAACGACACAGATACAATGCGGACAACAAATAAAATTGGAGACGTCATAATAGACGACGTTCCAGCACACGAGGTTATTGTAGGAGGCAACGGATCAGCGTATGGAATTATGGCAGAAATTAAAAATGACGGAATCTATCTACTGTTGTTTGAAAGAGCTGTGGACAAGAGTTTTCTTGGGACAAAAGAAGCAAAGCTGATTGAGTCATTTAAGTTCAAAAAATAGTCTTTAAAGGTCAGACCCCAACTCTGTCTCTTCGTCGCTTGCCACAAGATCTGTGTCCTCGTCATTAAATGGGACTTGTTCCATCTCCTCCGGACGACTGTAGTTCCAGCCACCCTTTTTCTTGCTATCCTCGAGCGTTCCGATGTAGCCCATGGATGCATCTATTATAGAAATATCTCCGCGACTACTGGTATATCGAACCCAAGTATGCGCGCCAATACCCGGAATAGCATTACGGTCTACCGACGCCTCGCCTTCCAGCTGACCATACTTAATAAGTCGCTCTAAAAGATATGCGACTAAAAGTACCTGGTGCCTACAAACACCCGCCTTCTTTGAAATAAAGAAAGAAAGATCCACTTTTTTATCTTCTCGATTTATTCCTAACTCTTCATCCAATATCTTTTCTATCTTACTCTCAGCGTATGGAATTTCGGTTCTTGTAGTGTCGAATACGGAATTTAATAATACATCCTTTTTATTATAACCTTGTTTCTCGTAAGACTTCACAGTATCAAACACCGAGTTGTAAACACGATCATATTCCCTGCGCGACCCTTCGCGTTCATCGTCCACGACTATAGCTTCACGTTCGCTCCCACCCAAATAGACGCCGCCATTCACCGGCGTGTCTCTTGAAATAATCTCGCGTCCCCGCCATGTTCCGCGGCGATCATCCGTAGCCTCCTGGTATTCCGGCGAATCTTTTACTCGATCCCTTCCAAGCTCGGTCCGCCTCCAATTTCTATTGCCACCTTCCGACATAAAGTAAATCTAAACCAATCAACAAAATCGTGCAAATATCTAAAGCTGAATATCGATCCGCATCTCACTCGAAGCATCCGTTGACCCCTCAATGTCTGCCGTCACCTTCAACTTGTACATGCGTCGCTGGCTGCTCGCCATGTTGTTGAGCTTGTTGAGTGCACCCATAAATCCTGCACCACTCTCCCCTACTCCGCCAAGATTAACTGGAAGCGAAAAACTAAACTCTTTCTGCTCCCCTGGCTGAATTGTGAACGCCTGATTCACGCTGTCTTGCGCGATTGTCTGAACAACCTTGTTTTGTGTACTACCAATTGTAGAGTTCTGCATCGCGTTGTTCATCCCTCTGTTAACCATTCCCTGTGGTTGATTCTCCGACATAATCAACTGCGCCTGAACGCTTGTAATATTTTGCTCCATCTTTCCACCAATAAGAACTGCTGTAAAATCTAGATTCGCACCGTTTTGTACGGTACCTGGCCCATTAATCGTCATTTTTGATCCTCCGATATTAAGAGCTCCTTTTACTTTGTCAAGAAATCCCATAAATTGCAGATAATACTTATTATGACTGTATCTTACCTCACAATTCGCCTTATGGCCAACACTTTAGCTGCGTGCAAAAAGAAAGTGCACCCGGAAAGCGAGTGCACTTTCGGGTGCCTGTAACTAGTTTTTAATGCTGCGATCTGAGGCTGAAGTCAATGATCATGTCCATCAAGCGGAACTTGGCCATGATTCCCTGTGCGCTCAGGGCTCGTACGTGTCGTGGGTGGTTTTCCCAAGCAAGCCAGGTGGCCTTGTCGAGCGCGAGTGCGGCCTCTACGCCCTCGTGCCGGTGCTCGTTGCTCGCGTCACCGTACTCATGCGGCGCTGCAATCGCCCGCGTCTCCATGTGGACTACCGTGCCGTATCGCGAGATCATCTCCTGCTGATCAAGCCCGTGGAGCTTGCAGAAAGCCTCCACTCCACCCGGCGTGTACGCAGCGCCGTCCAGAATGCCACGGTCGCAGATGACCAGTTTGCACACTCCTCGCGCTGCCTCGGCCACCGCTTTGTCCTCCAGCTCAATCTGAGCCTTCAGAATCGCCGTCTGGAACTTACTCTGCCACTCAGGACTCGGCGGAACGCTGTCCATCTTGTATCCAGAGTCCAGAAGAGTAGTGGCCACTTCGGGCAAAAACACCATCATGTGCCCGTATCTTTCCTTCAACAGGTCCAGAATAGTCGTTTTTCCTGCATACGGTCCACCTGTCAGCACGATCTTGATTACGTTGTCCATAATTGTCTCCCTTCGTTGTTTGAACGAATCGGCTCGCAAAAAAACAGAGCCATTATTAGCTCTGTTTCTTATAGAGCTCATGTCTCACGCTCAATGTATTAAGCGCAGGCACGAACCCTCATCTGGAAATCCGGATGAAAATGTTGTCTGACGAGACTATACAAGGTTTCTAGAATCTTGTCAAGGGGTGTCCTCAATTGCCGAATTCCAGACATACCGCCCCACCCCGTAAATGAGCTAACTTTAGTAAAGTATGGCTCATATGCGAAGAATCACTTATCTGGAGAGGGCTATTATTGAGGTTTGTTTGGCGTCTGGGACAAGTCACAGAAAGATAGCTGTTATCCTTGGTAGAGACCGCAGGGTCATTGATCGTGAGGTTTCAAGAAACAGGCCTGCAGAGCGTGAATATCGTGCAAAGCTAGCTCATGAACTCACGCGAAGACGTGAAGGTAATAGATGCAGACGAAAGCTCGAGAAAGACGAGTCTCTTAGGAAGTTTGTTATAGACAATATTAGAGACGATATGTCCCCAGAACAGATCTCTGGAATACTGAAAGATAATCCTCCAGGGCATCTTAAGAAGAGATCACTGTGTCATGAAACGATCTACCAATATATCTACGAAGGTGAAGGACAATATGAGTATCTCTATGCCCATCTTAGAAGACGCAGGAGAACACGAAGGAAACAAGGAAAGAGAAGACACTATAAAACATCTATCATTGAACGAATATCGATTCATAGCAGACCAGCAGTTATTAATAACAGAGAACGTTATGGTGATTTCGAATGTGACCTCATAGAAGGACCAAGATCAGGTAGGCAAGCGTTGTCTGTACACTATGAGAGAAAGGGGCAGTATGTGAAGATTCATAGGGTGCAAGACAAGACAGCCCAAGAGACCAACGATGCAATAATGAAAACAAAAGAATCCCTTCCAACAGGATTTTTAAAATCAATAACATACGATAACGGATCTGAAACATCGCAACACCATGTGATACGATACGAACACGACATAGATACCTTTCACTGCGATCCATACTCTAGTTGGCAGAAAGGTGGTGTTGAGAACATGAACGGACTCATCCGGCAGTACATTCCAAAAGGCGCAAAGATAGAGAACTATACAGACCAATACATAAAAGACATAGAAACAAAGCTCAACAACAGACCACGGAAGAACTTAAACTATAAATCACCCAACCAAGTACTCGCTCACCTCGGGGTGGGGCAATAGGAACTAGAATTCGCA
>JABMPK010000081.1 GCA_013203725.1 Candidatus Uhrbacteria bacterium
CGACTCCCCCTGGGGTCACCATAAGGGACTCATCTATACGATGAGTTCTTTTTGTTTCAAACATTAGCGAAAGTTTGGGTGTTCCACTATTTACTTCTTGGTAGCTAGGCATCTCATCAAACACAAGCGTAAACAATGCTTGCTGACGTGCCATATTACTGTTGTCTAACAGCAATTTGTCTAGGTGTTCCACAAAGAATTTAACATGATTGATAAAAGCAGATATATCGTATTCTGACACTTCAATCTTCTCTCTTTTTTCTTGAGCCTGTGTAATATCTGCATCGAGTTTTTCGATGCGTGTCTCAAGCTCCTTCCTTACAACGTTGCTTGAAGACTCTAAAAGCGTCTCTAGCGCCTGCTCTTTCCGTTTCTTGAGTTCAGATACATTAACATCTATTTGCGAAGACACATGAGCTAAGTCCTTCTGTCTTCTTCTGTAAACTTTCAACAAAGATCTGTCTAAAGATTTTAGAAACTCATCACTAGGCTCTATGTTGGAAATGTAGCTCTTTATAGATTCCTCAAAATCTGTTTTCTTAATACCAATATACCCATGCCCACGAGAGCAATGATACGTAGGATACCTTTTTCCTAATTTGCCCTTTGGCGCACTACCTTTGTAAGGCTTATTACAAAGATCGCATCGAATGAATTTATAAGGATAAAGAGGGTTGTTTTTATTCCTTCGTTCTATCTGTCTGTTATGTAGTTGATTGTAGAGGATTTTTAAACCCCCATCATCCAGTTCTTTAATAAAAACCTTCCCCTTGTTTGCCTTGTTGAATGTATCAATACTAATAAGACCCTCAGACTGCGACCTTACAGGCTGGTTATTTGTCCACGTTTCACAAACTACCCCACAGTAAGCTGGGTTTTTGATTAATATCTGCATGCGTTTAACTGTGAGTGGGTTCCCACCAATTTTGCCAATGATGTTTCTCTTTGCTTTATCCCATTTCTTTCTCTCTCTACTTTTAAAGCCCATCGCATTTATCATGTCTACAATTTCCTGATCGCTTACATTTTCTTTTGCTCGCTCTTCAAACATTGTAATGAAGTATTGCGCACGCTTCGGATCTGGTACCTGTATAGTTCGTTTCTTACCTTCAACAAAGATCTTATCGTTCGTATATCCGTCATTTGGAGGTCTAACCCTGTAGCCTCGGCGTGTGAGTTTAACTTCTTGTCCAATTAACCTTGTGAGCATGTCTCTGACCTCATCATTTTTCTGACCTGCTACTAATGCTTCCGTCATGGCACTTGGCGAGTAGCGACTCCAATCATATTCCATGCCAAGCTGTTCCATTGTATTTCGACTAGGCTGAATAATTCCAGTGTAATCGACTATTTCAACTCCAAGTTTGGCCAATGCTACTTTTAGGGATTCGTACGCATAGCTTCCTCCACGAGTTAATCGGCCAATACCACGCACGAACAAGTAATCTACTCTGCCTGAATTTTGTTTAATGTACGATATCATCTCATCATAAACAGGCCTGTGATCAACTCTGCCAGAAAAAGGTTCTGCAAAGACTTTCTCTAAAGTAGCGCCAACTTTTGCAGCAACAAAAATACAGTCTTGCTCTTGATCTTCAAGACTTTCACCTCTCTGTGCTTGTTTTGGGGTACTAACCCTGCAATACCCTATCCCCACTTTTTTCATAGGCTGTTTTTCTGCTGTGTATTGTTTCCATCAATGGTCGAACATTATTTCTGCAAACTGATCTTGCATCTCTTCTTGAGATTTTTCGCTGAGACTTACTAACTCATTTTCTTCATTCTTTGACCCGTACATAGAAAGATATGGGGAAACCCCTATAATCTTTCAGTCCGAGTATCTCTCAGTGCTGAAACTGATAATTAGTTCTAGTGTATCACCTGCCTATTCGGCTCAGTGTTTGATTGTTACAACTTGTATGTGTCTTCAATTTTCACATACATAATCTTTCCATCCTTTTTTTGAACCGTAACGCTTCCAAAATCCTTCTTCTCAATCAACTCTTTCAGCCTTGAAATATCGGTGTCACTACTTGCCGATGCTTTAACTACCCATCTGTCATCATTTACTCGTCTGACCTCAATCTGTTTATAGTCTTTGTTTCTGATAATAGCGAGCAGTTCTGTTTCTTTAGTATCAAGCTCGAAATCTTCCACTATTGATGTAATGATGCTCAGACTGTCTTTGTATGGTAGGTCTACATTCTTAATCTGCATCCATACGGAAGACATTATTTCATTTAGATTTATTGAAAGGAACGACTTGGTTTTGCTGTGCAATGCCTGAAACATTGGGACAGAATAGAACCCTGTATTTCCCTGATTATCAAAGACCACGTTTACGGAAATACCTGAAAATGAAATGAGCATAGCTATATCGGCGGAATTTGTCGGACACTTTTCTTTTTTGAAAAACTCCTCAAAAAAATCTCTTATACTTTCATTACTCCTCCCGTAGTACCTCAACTCCTTCACAATAGATAAGTAAACAAGCTCCTTGAAGCTAAACTTCCGCCAGCCTTTATTTTGTTTCCTTTCAGATTTCAATGCTCCCACCTCGTCCAGATAATTAATCTTGCGATAGGAAAGAGGCGTATCAGATACCTTATACTGTTTTTTATTAAGGCTTTTATGTGCAAACTCTAACCACTCCTTACTTTGTGTAAGGACTTTATCAACGACATCTCCCACGAATAGTGTAAACTTACTTTCTGTCATAATTTATACATGCGTGTATAAATTATATCAAACACAAAACCGTATAGTCAAATACGGTTTTGTGTTCAGGTTTTATTTAATGTATGAACCCGCTGTCTCTGCCACCTTCTTTGCGATTTGATTAACGCTGGCTAATTCATCCTGCAATCTATTGTCCAACTTTATTAACTCATTCAATCTTTCTTTTGTGGGTCTAGGTATCTTTATCCTTATCAGCTCACTATACGGCAAACTAGCTCTAGCTGAGCTTAAAGCGTAATTCATAATCACTCTCAAATAGCGTGGGTGTTTCAGTATTGAAACTATGTATGAAGATGGAAAATTCTCATCTTTTGACCTCACGACCACGTATGCTGGGCTAACAAAGGAGTTATCTAAGTACTTGGGCACGACTCCAATACTTCCAATGTTCACTCTATAAGGGTTATAGACTATATCTCCAGCCCTTACCAATTTATACCTCTGTGTTGCTTCTGCTCCAAGAATGGTATCAGCCAAAAAGATGCCATTTTGTGATACTTGCAACAAATCGAATGACTCATCTGGTTTTTCTTGAAGATTAACCTTTGTAGAGATTTCCTTAATGATAGACTTGTCCAAATAGACTAATTCGTCTGTAACATCTGGTATATCTTCCATATAGTAGAACGGCCTCATATTCCAGTTTCCACTTGCTTCCATCTGTTCTCTAGAAACGATATTCGCCTGACCTTTCGTCTCGTTCTTTTCCTCGTAGTTACTTAATAGTTTCTTCAAGTCACTGCTTCCACTTATCGCTTTACGTTTTGTGTTTAACTCAAATCCATCATTAAACACTACGAAGTGAAAGCTATTTTTAAACCTTCCACCTTTTTTGAAATAAATCACGTTGGTCTTTGTTGGTGTGTAAGGCATGAAAACTCCCCGTGGAAGAGAAATAATAGATAGCTCGTCAGAATTTCTTGCTATCATTTCTCTGGTTTTACCTATGTCACCATCTTCATACAAGAATGTTTCTGGAACAATAACGGCAGCTCGCCCGCCTGGTTTCAATGCTTGCCAGATATGCTGCATACATACTGCATCTGCATTCTCGGATGGTATTGGATAGAGGCCTCCAAACTCAGTTTTCTGTGAGTAGGGAATATTTGCAAGAATCACATCATATTCTTCGTTCACTGGACTTTCCAGTGTGTCCATTTGCTCTATATTTGAATGCCCATCCCCAAACAAAATCATATTCATCTTGGCGATGCGTGCTGTGGAAGTAATCTCTCTACCATGCAACGCCCTCTTTTTAATGAATTTGATAACATCGTCGTCCTCTGTGTTCGCACGTGCGCTCAAGTACTTAAATGCTTCCAATAAAAAACCTCCAGTACCACAAAAAGGGTCGTAGATCTTATCTCCGTAAATCGGCTTAACTAAGTTAACCATCGTTCTGACAATGTGTCTTGGTGTGAAATATTCACCTAAATCTTTATTGCCATTTGTAACGCTCTTTAAGAAATACTCAAAAGCATCTCCTTTCACGTCTGTATCCGTTGCAGTGAAGTTTATAGGGTCAATCATTTCTATAACCTCACACAGGGTTGATACCTTTCTTATACCTAGTGTTGAGCTAAATATGTCTCCGTACTCTTTTTGCATTTGAGTCCACACGGAACCACTAACAAAATCAAAAAGTTCTTGACCTGTATATTGTTTTGTAAAGTTACTCCAGCAAAATCTCTTTGGATGAGTTCTGCTTTCACCCTTATGCTCCTTTAACTTTTCAGACTCATCAATTAGTTTAAGGAAGAGTATTTCAGCAAAAGCTGAAAACCTCTCGTATCCGTCACGCAGTCCATCCTTCCTTAACTTCTTGTTGATTTTTTTAAAAACATCTAAAAGCTCTTCTCTTGTAAAGTTAATTCCTTTGGGAGTTGATAGTATTTCAGACCCTTCATGGATGAAACGTAGTGCTGTTAGCTGGTCTGTAAAGTCCTGCAATTCCTCACCATCAATTTTTAGTGGCCTACATTGCTTGGTGTGCTTCGTAATGACGAAAGTGTCATTGAATGCAAATACTAAAGGTGCGTTAATGGCGTTAGCGTACGCCTCCCCCTGCGCTAACGCATCGTCTAGTTTCTCACCTGGCTTCTTAGCCTCTATAACTGCCAATGGAATGTCCGTACCAGATTCATACAGCACGTAATCAGGTCGTTTCCCCTTAAATTTCTTCGTTTGTTCTAGTGTCTTAGCTTTCTCTTGGTAAACATTACACTCTGTCTTTTTTTCATCAAAAACCCAACCTAAATTACGTAGTCTTAAATCAATTTCACTTCTTGTATGCGCCTCAAGTGGATAATTTTTACTCATATAAAAACATTGTATCAACTATAAGAAAATCGCACCAGAGATTTTGTTATAAATGCCAAACGAACCCATCTTGGTGCAGTGATATCAATAGACTGGCTCGCTTATAGGCACAAGACTTCCACGCATTGCTTGTAATCTATGAAGTTCATGCAATGATTTTAAATAGCTCTTCTCAATTGCTGTTTCATACCTAAGTAGTACTTTTATGTCACCATTTGCAATTATTGCTTTATTACCACGTCTCTCTAGATCGCTGTCAATACCTAATAACTGTATTTCTATTCCGTCCTCAGAGTTTCTCTTATGCCATTCCATTACGTTTCTTTCAACGAATAGAAGCCTTTTCAATCTCCAAAAGCTCGTTACTATTCGTTCAGTGATAAATATTTCAAGCTCGCCCTCGGGTTTAAGTGTCTTTTCCATCCTGTCTCTAAAACCTTCAAATTCAGCTCGGTCTTCACTGTATAAAACCACCTCACTTGAAAGAAGTCCATGTTTCAATGCGTTCATCTTGCTCACTTGTTTTCCTGCTTCTGTTTTAACTCCACCTTTCAGTGCATTGTTACGGTTTGCTGCTAGTTGCCTGTCACTTAGTTCATTCATATAGCTATTCCATTACCCACGGGTAAGACTATTATATGAAAATTCGGGGAAACTATAGGTTGTAAATACACTATTGATTTTAATAATCATATTTTCCCAAGTGTTCCACCCTAGACTGGTTCGGTTCACCATCACGGAATGTTCCGTGTCCAAGCAAGCCGCCGAAAGGCGGTTTTGTTGTTACCTTAGTCACTTTCTTGCCTGTTACAGTAAAGTTCAAGTAGAAGGCTCTGGCCACATCGTCTAGTACCTCTTGGCGAGTCGTTTCATCCAGCGTTTTAGCTATATTATTGAAAAGTTCAAGGAAATCAGAAAGTGACATTTTTGCCTCTTTTACATCCAGTTGTAATTGCTCCGTTTTCTTCACCTCTGCTCGTAGATCCTTGAGAGCCTGCCTAGATTTCTTTGCATCTTCTTTGAACAGGCGCTTGATAGCGGGATCGTCCTCATCCTTGATGGCATCTAGTGTTGTTTGCATCCGACCCTTGAGGTTTGTCTCACGTTGTCGCAACGACTTAATGGACTTGGCAATCTCCCTTTCGCGCTTCTTGATGCGGACATCAGATTGCTTGGAATAGTCTTCGTATGCTTCCGGTGTTGCTAGTGTCGTGTCCTTGAACGACTCTTTGATCCAGTCAACAACGGTTTTAGCTCGAACCGATTTACCCCTCTGCACGCAATGTTCCGTGTCGCATCGGTATAAAAGACGCCGCTCGTACACCTCTCCGTCCCTCTTCTTTGTTGTGACGCTGGATGTACGCGTTTCACCACAATCCCCACAAAGAACCATCTGGCGTAGTAAGGGGGCATTCATCGCCTCCTTAGGCTTGATGGTGTCCATTGCCTTGAAAGCCTTGTTTATGTTGGATATTTTATTAAGTTTTAGAAAATCCTCTACCGAAACAATCGGCATGAGGTCATACTGCTCAGTCAGGTCACAGACCTCATCTCCGTACATGATGACTCCCGCGTAAAATGGATCGGACAACCTGCGGGATACAAACTTATCGTCAATTTTCATGTTGAGCCACCGATCGCGCTGCCTCTTGCTCATTCTCTTTACGTTGGCGGTCAGGATGGGGTAACCCTGTTTTTGCAGGTAGGTCCCAATGTCCTTTTGTGACTTTCCTGCAAGGCGTAGCTCAAACATCTGGGAGATCAGTTGAAAGTTCTCCCCGTCTGGTTGCAGGTTGCCATTGCGATCCTTATAGTAGCCGTGTTTTGATTTTCCCAAATATTTACCCTCCTCCATGCGATTATGCACGCCACGTAACACAGCTTTGGATAGGTTGTCTGAGTATTGTTTGGACATCACAAAGGTGAGGCCCAGCATCATCTTGCCGCCCGGATCATTTACAAAAGTAAAGCTCTTGAACTTGAGGTCCTTGATGATTCCCTTGTCGATAAGGTCAATGATTTCACCGGCCTCTTTCATATTTCTTGAAAGTCGGTTTGGGTGCCACGACAGAATACCGTCATACTTTCCAGCCTTGATCTGATCCAACATCCAACGGAACTTTGGACGGATATCCGGTTCCTTTGCAGACTGTGCTTCTTTAACGATCTTTCCAATGGTCAGCCCTAGTCGTTCGGCCTCCTCTCTACAATCAGTTAATTGGTCACCAAGAGACGCTACCTGCTTATTTTCCTTTTCTTTGGTTGATTTTCTCAAATATAAAATGTAGTTGTAGTCCTCTGCCGTTTTACCGTCCGTGTCCCCCATAGAAAGACGCTTGAGGGTTTCTGCGAGGTCTTTTGGTGTTTGTAAACTCACAATGTCTAGATGTTAAAATCGAGTTTAACCTGAGTGCTTTTTAGTCCGTAGCGTCGAAGGTGAAGATCTCTCAGCAGGCCCTCCTTTTCATTTTTGAACTGCTCGATAGAGCGAATGATCATTTGCGAAAGCCATTCAAAGGTGAAAAGTATTACCACAGCAAAGAAGACCCAAACCCACCCAGTCGAGCCTATTGTTTCTATGTCCAAATCTGTAATAAAAGGTAATGCAATCAATGCAATGAGACCTATAATGGATAGTAAGAAGACCATATTGCGCGTGATCTTGAAGTATCCGAAGAATGGATCTGGCTGCTTGACCTGAGCATCGAACCGGGTCTTGTTCCGACCATCATTCCATAGATCAACAAACCCCGCGTCTCTCAGATAAGACAGATCAGCCAACCAGAAAATTGCAATTAAAAACCATCTAATCAATATCTGATTTCTTCGCTGCGTTTTGAGATAATCCCTCTGATGATTAGCTCGCAGCACATCCAAGAAGTCCGTTATGGTGAAGTGTTTGTTATGTTTCTGGACAATAAAAACCTTTTGGTTAGGATCCCACGTAACTTCATCTATGCCAGAAAAGTTGAAGCTCGTATATCTATGGCCCTCGTCTTGCGGGCCGACAATCCGATATCCGTCGTTTACCTCTTCATCTTCCGTAACATCTACCATGCTAACCCCACCGACCACCTCCCCTTTGGATTTGCCAAGAGCCACCTTGATCATCATCTTGCGGTTCGGGATGCCTTCACGGTAGTCGGCTAAAAGCGAAAAACCACGCCCATCTTGAAATAGGGTTAGTTTATCACCCGGAGCCAAGTCATAGTCTCCGAAAGGTGTCTTTTTTTGCGTAGCTTTTTGCATGGTCGGTTTTGGTTCAGTTTTGGTCAAATACTTGCCGTGAACACCTCGCGGTTCATTTGTTCTAGTTCTTCAATTGTCACCACATTTTTATCTCGATCCGCTTCCTCTTTCTCACGTGGATCGAATACCCTTACCTCGCCTGTGAGCTGTATGGCCAACTGTACCAGCCTATCGGTCTTGAGATAGCTAAAATCGCGTTTTGACAGCTCTGTTTCAATCTTCTTGAGCCATTTCCCGTAGCGCTGCATCTGAGCTTCTCTATGGAGCTTGTACTTGACTCGCACCTCATTCAACCGTTCGTCCTTACATTCTCGAATATCTAACTCCATTTCCCGACCCCAACCAACCAATGTGGACTTGCCAACGTCTATGCTCTTAGAGATGGCGGCATAGCTCAGTCCCTCGGCTCGTAATTCGATGAACTTTTCTTTTGTTTTAGCGGGCTTCATATCCATATCTTAACACGTACAGCCAACCCCATAAACAAAAAAGCCGCCCGCACGAGAGTGAGGCTGCTGCGACACCCTCGGCGGGTGGAGCGGCCTTCTTGTGGGGCGGCAGAGCCGCTACGGAACCATCGAACCGAGGATCGTGTAGGCCGGACTATCGTCCTGTCGGAAGAACTTACTGGACGGACCGTCCTTGTACAGCACGACGAGCTTCAACCCGCGATCCACAATCTCGTCAACCTCTTCACCCTTCTCCCGGTGGAACGTGACCGCGCAGGTGAACTCAATACCCGAATGCCACGTCGTCGCACTCTCGATATGGATAGTTGCATTGCCTTCGAGATTCACTCGACTACGCAGTCGTAGTCGTAGCGGCGTTCCAGTGGCCATGCAGACCGCGAGTCTCTGAGTCTTGAGAGGCCAATCCCTCCGATCCTCTGCGATGCCCTGAGCGAGGGGAACCCCCGGAATCACGGACCCACGGTCACAGAAGAACCTGACGTGCTGCGCGATTTCCGGAAAGTTCTCGACGGTTGCCACGACCAGTCGGTCGAGGTTCTGGGCAATCAAGGCCACATGCTCGCGCAAGGGTACGCCCTCGTGCATCGGCGACCATTTCACCTCGTCGAGCGGGTAGCTCGCGGGGTTCTGAGGATCGCCGCCTCTTCCGCAGTTGTCGGCGAACTTGAGCGTTGCGACAACCTCTGACTCGTCTGTGTTAGGGACACCGTCGCCCCAACGCCGGGTTCTCGGGTAGAAGGTGAGGCCGATTCCGTAGGCGTGACCATCAATTCGATCATCCGGGTTACCTACGAGCCAGACGAAAAATGATCGCTGTGGATCGTCTCTGTTCAGCTCCCTCTCGATCAGCCCCTTGAGCGTACTGACGACGCGCTTGATCCGCGCGACATCGTTGTTGTGTGCATCAGAGCCTGCGATCAGGTTCTCAGCGGTAATTTGTGTGGACATGTTTCGCTCCTTTCCCTGTATGGGAGACCTTTCGGTCGTTGCCTTTCGGCTGTCCTACTGTCTTAGTATCATTGAGCAAGGTAAATGTCAACCCAAAACACCCCGTTTTAGGGGTGCAGGCGTGCCGCATTCTTGTTCAAGAGACTGTGGGGATGTTTAGACAACCTTTCTATCGGCTGTTTCATCCCCCAATGTGATGATATCTCCGTCGCGACTCACGACTTGGTTGGGTTTTAGGTCTGCCTTTGGGACGTCGTTTGCCGGAACGCTTTGCAACGTGTCCGCTGCATCCACGAGAGCATCACCTAAAGCAGCATCTTTCTTGCTATTGACCATAGTGTGTATTGGATTATTGAGCTTTCAGCACTATTATAGCGTTATTGCAGGCACCATGTCGACCTGACGCTTACTCAGGTCAATGGCGAGTATCTGGCGTACGATCTCATTGAAGTCTTCGTTATGTGACACGGCAAAGTTACAAAGTTCAAGTACCACGTCTTTAGGATCACCAGAAAATCCATCTCGCAAGAGGTGGTTTTTCTTTTTGGTTTTGTTGTGGGACACACAAGAAACATGATGACGCTACATGCCACGGTCTTACACCTGCCTTCTCGAGTCCAATGCTTGAACGTTCAGTGACCAAGTTCAAGGCTTAATGATATGATTATATAATTAACAATCGCAAGATTATGGAAAAGAACTACTCTTTAGATGAAACCTACGAACAATTTAGAGAGAGGGTATTTGGCTCGCCCTATTCTATATGGCACGATGGGGTCCAATCAGGCATCCTATCCAATGTCACTATTGGCGATAGGGGCCACGTGGCAAAAATGCTAACAATAGGAGTTCTGGATAATTATGATCATATTGCGGTAGATGCTTGGGGAGATTTTGACCCAAAGGCAGGGGTAAAATTACTGAAACCAATGTTGGGGAAAGCTGGAAAGCCAGAATTTGTTGCATCTTTAACAAAGTTTCTAAAAAAGTATGATACGGACGCGTCGAGGAAAGATAGGCTTGATAACGAAGAACAGCTAGCTTTGGAGATCGATACGGCAAATAGCTTCGGCAGCTTGCATGCGTTAATGTCTGCGGGTAGCTTTCCGAGTTGGCGTGTTGCGTCATCGTTACTTGACCGAGTTAAGTTATCCGATGACTACTTAGTGCGTTATCATGCATCTAACTCACTTTTAAAGATGGCTGGTAAAAAGAAAGCTATAGGAAGCAGAAGGAGATTATTCAGACTAATCATCTCTCAAGTCAAGGATGGCGAGGAGTTGCCTGATACAGAGCAGGATAAGAAGAGGTACAAAAAAGCAGCGCGAATATTTAAACGGATGTTGGTTATTAGATGGCCGTATATACAAATTAGGGCATTAATCACTTTGCTCATGAGTAGAGACGGCGATTAACGAATACGTAGTCCGTATTACTAGTTATTGATGGAATACCTTTGCCGCTATTTGAGAACATACAACATCATTGGCGGCTATCGATCGAGTAGCTGTAGTGAGTTTAAAGCCTAGGCGTTTGCTCTGGTTTTTTTTGTTGAAAAAAAACACTGCGAGCCAGTTGGCTCGCAGCTTTGCAGTGTCGTTTGAATGTCTAGGTGGCCGGCTCGGGTCGGCTGATGATGGTCGTGCTACCCGGAGAGCTTGCCACCAACGGCGCACCCACCAACACCATGGCGAGGCCTGGGGTCATGTCGACATTGAGCTCCTCCGCGATCCGCACGAGCTCCTTTGCTCGAGCGCTCATGATGAGAACCTGGGCGGCCTCTTCGGACGGTTCCACATCAATGACGCCGAACTCGATGAACTCAACGCCCCACTCATTCGCCTTCGCTTCGATGAGGGCCCGCACTTCTTCGGAGATCTTCTTGGCGTCCAGGATCCCCTTGCTGTCCTTCGCACAGGCAACCACCTTGAGCTGGCTCTGGATGAAGTCCTCGAGTGCCTTCTCCAAACCCTTGATCTCGAACAGGGCCTTGTAGACGTCAGTGACCCGGAAGAGCAGGAACGCAGAGAGGCTGAACACCAGACCCTCCGTCGTCACCACCGTCTGGTTTTGGAGTCGGATCGTCTGCTGACGAACGTGTCGTCGCTGCAACGTGTCCGCGAACGGGATCATGAAGATGAACCCCGGAGGTGACACCTTGACTTCGTCGGTCTTTCGGTTGCGCGTCGCCTTCCCGAACCGCAGTCGAATCCCACGTTCACCCTCATGGACGAACTTGACGGACTTGAATGCCGCGAAAGCCGCCGCGATAGCTGGGACGAGCATCGGCCCGAGAATCCCTGAAAGAAACTCTAGCATTGCGTGCTTCTTTTCTGTTGTTGTGCTGAGTCGTTGTAGCATCTTGGATGTCGCCTGTCAACCACGCGGCTCTTTATAAGGCAAAATTGGGGTCAGGTCTTGAATCTTGACACATGACCTTAGGCATACAGCAGTAAAGATGATTGAGTGTTTGTTTTAATTTGTTTAATAACTAAACCATCAGGTCACAAGAAAATGCATCTCGCAAGAGATGGTTTTTCTTTTTTGGTTTGATGGAGGGTTCACGAGAAACGTAATGACGCTACAGGCCACGGTCTGACACCATCTTTCACAAAATGTGCTCAATGGAAATGACATACTTGTGGAGGTGGATGTTTATATACCGACAAGGCATGCTAAGGTCTTGAGGAAGATAAGAAAGCTTGCTAGGTACTACAAGTAGGACGCAGCTTTGACTGTAATCAAAAACACCAAGCGCTTGCTTGGTGTTTTGTGTCATTGTTTATTCCCGTAGCCTCGACATGAGAGTCTTAGCAAGTAGCTTCAACGATTCTGCTATCGCTCCGTTCGTTATCACTGTCCCAAAGATAGGATCCTGAAGTGAGATGAGTGCGACGTTGTCTCCCCAGACAAGTATGTCTGTCTTTGGGTCGCCGAACTCGGTTGGGAGATAGACCTGGTCGTAGTATCCCTTCATTATTGGTTTGGTTGTACCCTCCGCGACGTTGCGTGAACTCGGGGTGAGGATATCGTGTAGAACGATCTGCTTTTTCTGTAGATTCTTTTCGAAAGAACGAAAGAAGGCTTCATCAAGCTCAACGAGCCTTTTCGTAGAACCGATAGCGAATACTTCGTCAGCATCATACGTCTTCTCGTATATAGTCTTCACCTCGTCCCATCCATTGAAGAACTGAATAGCCGGTTTGTTCTTTTGTGTTGTGTGAAGCGCGCGTAGATCGGGGAGGATTTGCTCAATGGACTCACGTTGGCTGCTCAACCTTTCAAGAAAGGCTGCAGGGTCTTTTGCTAGGTAGGCTTTGCGCGATCCTTGCTTCTGTTCGTCGATCAACCCCTTCTCAGACAGGGAAACGAGCACATTGTAAGTATTCGTACGTGCAATACCGGTTCCCTCGGCGATTCTGGGTGGTGAAGCTAGGCCCTCTTTTAATAGAAAAAGATAGATGGAAGTCTCTGTTTTAGAAAGACCGAAGCTCTGAAGCTGTGTTTTGAGGTTATTTGTCATATTTATCTATGTCATTATCATAGCCTATATTAGCCATTATGTCAACTTGTATGTAAAATAGTCCGTATTTTGTGTATCTTTCGAGAAAAATGGGGTATAACTGTATCAGGATAAGGGATCCAAAGAAGCACAACCAACACGTCGCCATCGAGCGACACGGAGATAGACATGAAGAAGGTTAACGAGCTTGATATCGCAATGACGATGATCCACGACCTGCTCGGTGGGATGGACCTGGACGGCGCAGAGGCCGGCATGCAGTGGGAGGCGCAGAGGATGATGGCGCGCCGTTTTTCCAAGGAAATCGTCACTCAGTACAGGCCGGGACATTACCGGCATGGCATGAAGACCGATGATTCCGAGCTCGATGTTCAGCTCGGACAGCTGCTGCGCTCCAGAAACCACGCCATCCTGCTCTACAGTATGGTCGAGAAGCAGAACGGAACGCGAAAAGGTCTGTACATGGAGTCCATCCGCTACGCCTGTGTTCTCCTCGCCCGAGCCCGTGAGCTCTGGGGCGAGTAACCCCTACTTGAACCCCGACACATCTGTGTCGGGGTTTATACTTTGTAGCACCATGTAACTGTGAGGTCGGATTTCATTTTTTGGGAAAAAGAAACAGCCCGGTTGGGCTGTTTCTTTGATGACTATCGGTGAAGCTTTCTAATCGCTGATCTAAACGACTCGCTGTTCTGTGTGAGCCTGTTTGTTTCTAGAATCTGTGCCTGCAGTGCTTGATGATCGACTGCTGAGTCTGGAAGCCAGATAAGATCGGAGAATGTTCCGTTGTTCATGACGTCGTAATAGTCCTGTTCGTTCTCAAAGTTGTATGCACTTGGTAGCGCGTAAAAATTACTAACGTTGTGCAAATCAACATAGTAAACCTCTGGAGATGATTGAGAGCGGAAAGGTACACCGCGTGGTACATCAACTATTCCTGTATTCTTCATGTCGTTTGGGCGAAGCTCCGCTACGTAGAACGCACCGTCTGCTCCAATCCAAGAAACATTGTTTACATCTATGAATCTTGGTTCGTATCGAGTTACATAGGAATACTTAGTTCGTGATGCTCGTTCAGTATATCCAATCTTTGTAAGAGTCGCTCCACGCGTAACGTAGATCCCTTTATCGATTTGACCAGTTGATAATGTCCCGTTTTTATCTGTCACCATTAGGTGCGGATGTAATGCGGGGGAGGCGATCTGTGATGGCAAGGCTTCACTCCACCTAAGGGTAGTGTTGGCTACAAAGACATTTGGTTGAGTCACTGCATAGTGACTTTGTCCTGAACCAAATCCTGTAGTCAGAATTAGTTGGTTGTTTGAAACGCGCGCTGTCCAATAATCCTGACCCGTTGCCTGTTTTACCTTAGAGGCGCTGATCCAAAGATCTGCTTGTAACGTGAATGGATTCAGTAAATACCAATCGTTATCTTTACGCACAACAGTCTTTCCATCCTTCATCGTAACGGTTCCAACATACTGAGTGCTGGTACTTGTAGCGCACCCATCGCACCAGGCAGCTTGTGAAACTTTATAGTTTGTTTGTACGAGTTTATGTTGGTTGGTAGAAAATAGATAGAGATTACTTTCTGCATCGGTGAACGCGGCAAAGCCGAGGTCTCGTAACGGCTTGTCTTGAAGCGCATTGAATAGTGCCACGTTATCTACAGAGTATCGCTTTACTGTATAACCAGCACTGTCCCAAGAACTCGTAGGACCATACCAAAGAGACTGGTTCAAGTCCCAGGATGGTGCGACGGATATTGAATTAATAAACGCTAACGTGGCAATCGGCTGCGCCAAGAGGAACAACATGGTCACGATGGCGAGCAAAGATTTGCGGTGATTCATGAACATATATAGGGATTAGGATTATGTCTTGTAACTTACTCCACGTTGGTACAAATAAGCAAGGTCTACTTTAGAAAACTCATGGGCACTGTAGTACGTACAAAAGAATGGCCCATATAACAAAAACACTAAAGCAATTGCTGAAGTGTTTGTTGTTTTCTTTCATGTACTCGCGAAAATTCACGTTCACATGGAAGGCCTCGAGAAGATTCTCAAGACGCAGGAGTTTATGGTCTACGAGGCCGCATTCCCTGAGAAGCACGAAGCCGGGGGAAGTTGGTTCGCAAGACCTGGCGTTGGGTTGACAGCTGACCGCGCTGCGCGGGTTCCCTGGTCGTGTCACCAGGCCGCCGCTGTCCCGAGGGACGACGACGGGGCTCTTGGTCCTTCATGTTGGCGCAAACGAACACGCCGCAGAAGGTTCCAAGAACACAGCCGAGCATCACTCCGGCCAGAAAAGATGCAACCACCCACCCCATGATACCTCCAGGATTAAGGGTTTGAAATTTCCAGACTGTAACGCACGCCTGGACTCGGTCGGTTTGTCCTGTCAAGGATTTGTTTTCTGCTCGTGCTGTATAAAATACAACAGTTAGCTGAGGCTCCACCGACGGGCCCTGTTTTCAGGCGGGGAGCGAGGGCAAATTAATGCCGCTGCGCTCAACCCACCTCCACTGGCATACCGTGCCAGGTAATTTGTGTTTATCTAAAGGCTTGATGCTTTAGAACAGCGAAATATATCATGAACTTGTAAACTTGTCAAGGACTGGCGGACATGTATACGCAAAATGACTAGTATTAGCCCCTTTTTACATACGGATAGAGCGTATTCCTAATTCTAACAGTGCATGTATATCAAAAAGAATCAGTAATACTAGAAAGTTTAAGAAATATGACTATCAGCGGTTCTGTCATTGACAAAACCCCAAAATTCTGGTTAACTGCCCGTGACTTGCAACGACTGCAAGATCGCTGAGATCAGAAAACTACAAGGGAGTTCGTCATGAGCGACGAATTGACTGCTGAGGAGGAGATTGCTCTGCTGCGAGCAGAGAATCTGGCGTTGATTGCAGATAGAGAAGATGCTCTTCAGAGAGCTAGGGAGCTTGATCGCGCATTGATCAGCATGAAGCACAAGCTAGACAAGGCGCGCGTTGACTTCCTGACCAAGCTGCCGACGCGAGTTGTGTTCGAGGAGAGAATCAGAGATGAGATTGTTGCTTGTCGTCGTGACGGCACATGCATGACTGTCTTGATTGTCGACCTTGGAGAGCTCGGGCTCGTGAACACCGCCTTTGACCACGGTCCAGGCGGAGATCTCATGCTTCTGAGGTTGGCGAAGATCCTGCGGGACTCGTTGCGCGGTTCGGACACGGTTGCTCGTTGGAGCGATGGCGGTGAAGACACTCTTGCACGCTGGGGAGGCGACGAGTTCGGTGTGATCCTGCACGATGCAGGCATGGCTGAAGCTCGAGTAGTCGTTGCACGCATTCAGCGAGTGGTGGAAAATGCCCTCGTACGTGTGGGCGTCGGCGAAGGAACAATGATCCCACTGAAGGCTGCGATTGGCGTGGCGGTGGGGTGCGGTAATCAGCTGAGTGAAGGCATCAAGGATGTCGCCGACGCTGCACTTGGCAGAGCTAAGAAGGCCAGAAAGTCTTCAGGCGCATACTTCGCGGCAGTATTCGGTGACATGCCGTAAGCAAACGAAAAACCGCCCTCGAGATTCTCTCGATGGGCGGCGTTTTTATTTAATAAGTGCGCTGCGAATTTTTGATTGTAGTTCTGGGTCGGATCTTTGTGCGAGCGCTTCTAAGAAGAACGCGCGATCAAGGTCTATCATTAATTGCGGTTGGCTCATGACTGACTCGAGTGGCAGAAGATAAATGCTCAGGTCATTACTGTCGATTTCAAGTTGTATTGCTAACCCCTGTTGAACATCTTTTGAAAAATATTGGTCAAAGATAAAGTTGCCGAGTGAGTAGAAAATAAGCTTATCGTTGTATTGCTCAATCTCCTGCACAACATGGGGGTGATGACCGACTATTAGGTCGGCACCAGCGTCAATAAGTGCGTGGGCCAATTCTTGCTGGTCTGCATTCGGGGATAACTGGTATTCAGCACCCCAGTGCATGTTTACAATATCGATAATACCGTCGGTTGCATGATCGTTCACCATCTTTACGTACGAGTCACTGTCGTTAAATGGAAACGTATCATTGAAAGAGAAAAATCTTACAGTCTCATTGCCAACTTTAAGTTCGATAGGCTCCGCTGCTTCAACGCTGTGTCCAACTGAAGCGATATCTACAGAAGAGAGCTCACTTACGGTGTGTTCGTAATCGTCCTGCCCACGGTCGGACGTGTGATTGTTACCGAGCGCTACGGCATCGATACCATGAGATCTCAATATGTTTGAAATACTTTTATCAAAGGAGAAAGACGTTGAACCGTTTGGTGTTTGAGTGTGATCAATAGCAACTGGACCCTCTAAGTTTACAAAAGTTAGGTCGGCGCTCTTCAAAATATCGTCGACATACAAGAAAGGGTAGTTGGTATCGTGAGCCGCCATCAACGTCTCCACGTACCGTCCAAGCATAACATCTCCCGTAAACAATATGGTCTCAGGCTCGTCTGGCCGATCCTGACTTAGAGGGAACACTCTCTCAAAAACACGTAATGGCTCAGATATTATGTCGTAGTTCTTTGCAGGAATAGCAGCCAACGTGACTATGCCGACAATATACATAGAAATCAAAAGCAACCCAGGAACCGTGATCCACAAAACTTGTTCAGTAGAAAACCGCATAATATATGACTATTGATACCACGGATTGAGGTTTGGTTCAATGATTTGGTATAATCACTGCATATGAAAAATAGACCAGACTTTTCACCTAGCGCTGCCTCCACCGAGTATATGGTCTCATCTGAAAGAGCTGAAAACTTCTTATACGAAGTATACGGGCGTCGTAGACAACATGCGGAGCTCTCTGATTATTTAGAATTGATTGAAGGGGAGGACGCAGAATTTCAAAAGGCAAGATTCCGCTCACGTTGGAAGAATGACGAAAGACGAGCTGCGACCATCCGTGAAACCCATGATAAGACAGCTGGAAAAGCTGGGCTTGCGTTGGAGAATTTCTTGGCAGTCGAAATCGAGAACTCTGATTGGTTCAACGCGTCTGTATTTGCTACATCTGATATAGATGATTACACGCGAGGAGTTGATGCTGTTCTAGAGTGGGATCCGGATGAAGGCGACGCTCCTTATCAACTAGCTGTAGATTTCACGTCGGCGATTACGCCAGATGTTGTGGACCATAAATTCGAAAGATCTCGACCAGGTGCAGTTGTTGATTATTACATCTCGGATTTTGATGAAGACGAACCTATCCAAGAATTGAGTCACTTGCCAAGAGTCATTTTAGGAGTTGACGCATCTTTATTGCCAGAAGTGGCGAGAGCTGGGCTTCAGAACAAGAAGCAGAAATTCGTGCCCAATCCTGATAAGGATGTAGTCGGAGAGGTTCAGGTGGAAGAAGTTGGTAAGCGTGCATATGTAGATCATCCACTGCAGATCGTGTTGCTAGAACAGGCAAAACTACAGCTTGGTTTATTAGTGCGTGAAGAAGCTGCCAGAATCGCTAAGCGACTTAACAGGGTCAGACAAGAACTGTCGGAAGAGATGAATCGATTATTGCTGAGTTACACAGATCTAAAGGGAGACGCGGAAGCTGTGTCTGATATTATTGACAAAATTTTTGCAACTGGCGACGATGTGCTCGAATCAGTGTTTCAAGAGGACAAGTATCTAAAGTGGAGAAACTGGTTAGGTTGTTACCGGATGGTATCGAGTCAGTTAGAACACGTTTTAGAAGAAACAAAAACACGCCCAGGCGACGTGCGGGCGTATAGAGATAAGTCACTTCTCAACGCCCAGCTGCGCCGGAACGTAGAGAAGTTCAGTAAAGAGGTAGCTTGAGCTGTCTGTTTCTGCCGCGTCGTGCACGGATCTCGTCCGCAACCTCGTTCTCGAACGCTGTCACGTTGACATGCAGCTCTTGCACACGTCGAATGACTCGAGGCGCGGCACAGATGAGTGTCTTGCCCCCAACATCCAACCGCAACTGATGCGGAAGGAGGTATCGGATTCTGTCTTCTTGCATGGCGAAAGCCTCCTTTCAGCTTCAAGCCACCCTAACACGGGGTGGCTTTGTTGTCAACAGTTTTGGCAAGCAATTCTATATTAAAAAATGCAAATCAAGCATCAATTGTTGATTATCAAATTTTAAATTTAGTCTTGATTTATAATTTCTAATTCCCCAATATAGTTAAAAAAAACGCCCCCACCGGCTCATGCCGGGTGGGGGATGAAGTTGGGGACGATCACGAAGCTTCGATCTGTCGTGCTGGCTACTCGGAGGATTTCTGGGTCGGTCATGATCACGGTGAGATCGCTATGCCCCTCTACGAGAATGGGGAACTTCTTCACGAGCTTCGCGCCATTTTGCATGGGTGTCTGAACGATGTAACCGCGCACGTGCGGATCCACGTTCGCGTTGATCCATTCTTGTTCACCACCGTCGGTGAAGCTCTGAACGTACCACCTGTTGTCTGGGAACCGGAGGTCGTTTGGAACAGACATCAGGTCCGTTACCCACTGTCCAAGAAAACCACCTTCGCTACTCGCTCGCTCTCTAAGCCGTTGCACGAGTTCAAGCTCATGACAGTCGTGGCTGAACAAATCGTCCGGTGTCAGCCACTCTTGCTTGAACATCACTCGCATCGCCGCGATCATGCTCCACTGTGACCGCTCAGCCAGATGCGAGCGGAACCAGTCTCGGAACAAGAGCGCTCGGCGATCGGCGACCTCTTGAATGCCTGCCGTGCTGTTCAGCACGAAGGTGTTGGACTCCATTTTGCTGATACTAAGCAGTACTTGTCGCAAAAACACGAACGCGGCTTCCTCGTCATGTTCTCCATAGAAACCAGGAACAAGAACATCGTGCATGGTCCACGCGGTGCTATCGATCAGACGCTGTACGGCACCGAGCCGTCCGCGTTCGTCGACAACATTCGCGACGTCCTGCCATGTGACGCCGAGTTGGCTGAACACCTGCAGGATCTTGGTCGCATGCAGCAACTTGACTGTGCGTTCTTCATGAGTGTCGTGTCCAGGAAATAGCTCCATGAGCATTCGCTCGCCGGTGTGTCCGAACTTGCTGTGGCCAAGATCATGACAAAGGCCGCTCATGATCAGTACGACCGTTTCCTTTTCACTGAAGCTCAGGAGAACTGACGCTACGGTATTGAGCGCTGCAACCACATTCACGTGGAAGTAGCGCGAATACGCACGGTTAATCTGATTGTAGGGGATGATTGGAACGTTGAAGTCCCGATGGCCCATCAGTGGCTTGAATCCGTTCTGAAGTTGCAGTTTCAAGAACTGCATCGGCTGTGACTCTAATAGATGGCGAATCCGCTCGCCGTACTTCTGCAGAATCACCTTTGCACGATCAGACACATGGGCTGGCATGTCTTCAACGAGCATCAGTACGAGCTCTTCGTAGGGCCTGCCCAGAATGGGAAGGTACATGTTCGCCTCCTCCTTGTTGCTGGGGGTACTAGCCGATCTTACCAAAAAGCTCTATATATACCTAATTATCAAAAAAAACGAGCCGCCCCCAGGTGGGGACGGCCGTGTGTTACTTGAAGTTGATCCCAAGTTGAGCTTGCGCTACGCCCACGCCAGGGCTTGCGACACCTCCGCAGATCGACAGTGTTGGATGAACAGTGGGGAGTCCAAGCTCCACTCCAAAGCACCCTTGAACGCTCACGATCGGAGGCGCGTCGATGTAGACCGACACGTATGCACCCGCGAATGGGTGAACGATGGCCTTCCTCGTGAGGAAGTACCGCGCACCGAACACGGGGCCAACGAGCAGGTAATCCACCTCCACCTCAGCTCCAGCGGAATCTTCTGTTCTCCACTTGGCGAACGACGCCTGACCACCAACCCCAATCTCCAGATTGGCGACGAAGTTGATGTGCCCCATGATCGAGAACCCACCAAAGTGCGTTCTGGACAGGAAGATGTAGGACCCGAAGACCCCGATGCTTCCTGTGATCTTGTGCTCCTGCGAAGTGCTGACGTTGCCCCCAACCTGGAGGTCTAGCACCATCACCGGCTCCATCGATTGCGGGAAGAACGCGTATCCGCTGTGGACCTCTCCTCGCAGAGAGAGCACCGTCACCTTGCCGACGCCGCTCTCCTTGTCGAGGAACGACTTCACGACCCGTAGGCCCGCGACATCTCCCTCAGCCGGACCATCGAGCAGCGCCGTCTTCCACTCCAACTCGCTCGTCAAGACACAGTCCTTCACGGAATTCCTGGGCAGGACGAACGATCGTCCGTACCAGACTCCGTCTACCTTCCACCTCACCACATGCGTGCCGGGAAGAAGCTGACTCACGTCTCGCTGTCCGTCGATCACCAGGTCTTCGAATACGAACTGGCTGTGGACAGCGATCCGGTTGCTGTTGTCGGGCTCGCGCCACTTCTCCACGATCACCTTCATCTTGTAGTACTGCTCGAGGATGTCGGGACCGTATCCGAATGTCCATTCCACCTCGTGCATGGCAAGAGCGTCCATGAACGCGCTTTCCACGTCCTTGGTACTCGCCTTCAGGTAGCTGGCGAACATGCCCTTCCAGAACAGGAGCTTCGCGATCTCTTCTGGAGGAACCGTCTCCGAGATGCACGGGAGCACCCGGTCGTGGTACTCCATCAGTTCGGCCACCTTCTCGGTGTCCAGATCATCGATGGCTTGCTGCGCCACCGTGAGCATCGTGCCCAACTCCGCGTTCGTGATCTCGGTGCCCATGTCGCAGTTCGCAACCCGCGTCGCTCCTGCGATCCAGAGATCCTGCGATCCCGGGAACTCGAGCGATCCCATGGTGCGGAACTCACGACCACCGGACACGCTTTCTGCTCTCTCCATCACACTCTTCGCGGTGTCCAGATTCCCGTCGTAGATGACGAGCTCTGCCGCGAGCGAGCTTGCTGGTAGCACTGCCACCATCAAACCCGCAAAAATCGCCCTGTATTTCATGATTTTCCCTCCTCAGTATCTTCGTTTGTTGTCTATCAACATGTTGACGTTATCCGAAAACTGAGAAAATGTCAAGGCTTTGGTATAATGATTGGACTATGTTAATACCCATGTTAATCCTTGCCGCAGGTTTGATCGTCTTGATAGTCGGAGCAGACCAGCTTGTTAAAGGGGCGTCATCAATTGCAGTTAAGTTTGGACTATCTAGTTTACTAATCGGATTGACAGTCGTTGCGTTTGGATCGTCAGCGCCAGAGATGATTGTGAATATTTTCGCGTCTTTAAGGGGCTCATACGACGTTGCATTGGGTAACGTTATGGGATCCAATATCGCGAACGTTTTATTGATACTTGGAATCGCTGCGATAATCCGCCCGCTTCGTGTCCAGAGAGTTACAATTTTCAGAGAGATTCCGTTTGCTATACTTGCGATGTTTGTTTTGTTGGCGATGGTATCGGATATGTATCTGAGTGGAGGTGCAGCGGCTCAAGATATTCTGAGTCGTGGCGAAGGGCTGACCTTGATTGGATTCTTCGCGATATTTTTGTACTCAGCGTTTCTGTCAGCCACACATGTTAAACATGATGACCCGATCAAAAAGAAGAAGGGTAGCGATGAAGACGAAATCATGGAGCTCAAAGAATACTCAACAGGACTATCGATTGTGATGATCGTCGGAGGATTAATTGGTCTAACAATCGGTGGTCAGTTGATTGTAGAGAGCGCCATTACGATTGCGAAAGGTTTTGGAGTGAGCGAGGCGTTGATCGCGGTCACGATTGTGGCTATTGGAACATCGTTACCAGAGCTTGCAGCATCCGGAGTTGCGGCTTATCGCGGAAACACGGATCTCGCAGTTGGGAACGTCGTTGGTTCAAATATCTTCAACGTACTTTGGATTTTAGGACTGTCTTCTACGATCAATCCACTTCCAATTAGCGCCGGTGCATCTGTAGATATAATGCTTGCACTTTCAGCTACATTTCTCTTGTTCCCATTCCTATTTAACAAAAACTCAAAAGGAAAATCCGGCACCATTGAACGTTGGGAGGGTATTGCTTTTGTGATCGCGTACATTCTATTCATTGTATTCGCTATTTGGCGTGGTTAGGTATGAAGATTTTAGCTATTGAATCAAGCTGTGATGAGACGGCCGTCGCGATTGTGGAAGAACGCGAAGGTCGTTTTACTGTTTTAGAAAATGTAGTGTCATCGCAGATTGCAACGCATGCAAAGTTTGGCGGAGTCGTACCAGAAGTTGCTGCACGACTGCATGTACCGGTACTTCCAGAAATACTCGGAGCTATGACCATGTGGAAACGTGGTGACATTGATGCTATTGCTGTGACAACAGGGCCTGGGTTGGCGACTGCATTACGCGTTGGTGTGGAGACTGCAAAAGCGCTCGCTGTGACCTGGCAGATTCCGTTGATACCGGTGGATCACATGGAAGGTCACATTTATGCAAACATTCTAGACACCCCAATTCCCAATTCCCAATTCCCAATTCTATGCTTGATTGTATCTGGCGGTCACACCGAGCTTGTGCTTATGAAGGCTCACGGAAAGTACGAACTTATAGGTCAGACGCGCGACGACGCAGCAGGGGAGGCGTTTGATAAGACAGCGGCACAGCTAGGCTTGCCGTATCCAGGTGGCCCGAATATCGATAGAGTAGCAAAAGACGGTAGGCGTGATGCGATTGATTTTCCTAGACCGATGTTGAACTCTGGAGATTATGACTTTTCTTTTTCTGGACTGAAGACAGCTGTGCGTTACTATATTTCGGAGCAGAAAAAATTAAGTGAACAGAATGTGGCAGATATCGCTGCAAGTTTTCAGCAGGCGTTGATCGACGTGTTGGTCAAGAAGTCTTACAAGGCCGCTCAGGAGTTCAACGTGAATTCTGTTTTGTTGTGCGGAGGTGTTTCTGCGAGCAAAGAGTTGCGTGAACAGTTTGCGGAGGTCTTTGGCGACACAAACATTGAGGTGATCATGCCGAACATGAAGTACACAACAGACAATGCAGCGATGATCGGTGCCGCGGGACTGCAAAATATCAAAAACGGATATAAGGAGATAGACCCTTTTATCGTAGACGCAGATCCTGGAAAAATTCTAGGAGGGAAGTGGAAGTGGGAGGATGAAACTCGCGGTATCGTGAATAAGAGAGCTGCAAGTATGTTGACCGAGCTTTCCAGCCCGTCGACCAGCGGTGCTCAGCGCTTTGAGACGTCATCGGTTCATGAAATGCATGAGGTTGCCATGAATTTGGTTGGTGATCTTATAAAGGCGCACGTTGTTTTGTTGAAAGGCGACTTGGGATCTGGAAAAACTACTTTTGCGCAGGGTGTTGCGCTGGCGTTTGGAGAGAACAAGCCGGTTCGCAGTCCAACCTTCACACTTGTGAACGAGTACCCGGTGCACAACGACAAGATTGACCGTATCGTGCACGTTGACCTTTACCGTCTAGATAAACTCGATGCTGAAGAGTCACGCAATCTTGGTCTCGAAGTTTTCTTGAATGACCCAAGGTCACTTGTACTTATAGAATGGCCGGAAAGATCCGAGATTGAGCTTGATGGGATGGAGCTGCAGTTCACGATTGAAGGCGGAAAACATATTGTAGAAAAAAACTGAGCCGACCCAGGGGGTCGGCTCGTCGTCTATAGGGCGAGCTTGCGCGTGCACCGGCCGGCGGGTCCATGCAGGAGCTCGAGTTCGAACGCGGCGTTACGAGCTTCGACATACTGGCGATCCAGCAGTCCGCTTGAGTTACCTTCTTTGTCCGCAGGGTACTCGTATCCGATCGCATCTGGCTTGCCAGAGATCGGGATCGGTCGTGGCTTGCTCGGAAGCAAGAGCCGTTTTTCGAGGTGTCGCAGAGAGATGCAAGTAAGCACCCGTCGTACTCCGGAGTTGTCGTCAGTCAGCATCAGCATTCTCCTTCAGCTTCAGGTTACACTAAGATAAACAAAAAACAGGCTTTTGTCAAGCCTGTTTCTTGCTATTTGGTTGCTGCTGTTCGGAGCATATATCCTCTGACCGATTGCGGGAATCCGTCTTCGAATTTATTCTGCACGTAAAATATGCTAGAGAAGTAATCGTGTCTTTCCTGTAGCTTCTCGTGATTCACCGCTTCGTCTGGAAGCGTTAGAACTTTTGAAAACGTAGGGTCATTGAATAACTCCTGGTAATCCGCTTCGTTTTGAACAACGTAAGTTTTAATTGAAGGGTCTCCTGGGTACATCTCCATTTCTGCATAGAAGTACACTGTAGAATCTGACGCAGACCGGAACGGAATGTTTTGCGGGATATTCAAGATTCCGTGATTTGGTAGGTTGCCCAGAAGTATCGCTACGTAGAGCGCGCCATCTTCTCCAATCCACCCCAATGAGCGGTCAGTGATAGCCTGAGGCTCGTACAGGCTCTGGTACATCAACTTATACATCAGAGTATTATCTACCAAGGCTAGAAGCGTTGGTTCTTTCTTTGCAAAACCAATCTTTGTTAGTTTGTACCCATCAGTTAGGTAAACTCCATTATCGATCTGACCAATTGTATACCCCGGCAACTTACTCGTCTGCAAAAGGTAAGGGAATTTTTCCACAGCTGGCACTGATTGGCGGCTTGAAACTCTGGCTACTGCAAAGGCAGTATTAGGCTCGAATACATTCGGACGAGGAACCCAGAAGTTGCTCATTGTTCCGTATGATGATGCGCTCACTGTTACCAGCTGGTTGCTGATTATTCTTGGATGCACATTCTCCAGACCAGTCTGCTCAAGATACTCGTCGTAGTCGATCCAAAGATCGGTTGTTAGATAGTATGGGTTGAGAAGTAACCAGTCCGCCGTATTTGAATACTCGCTTTTTACAAGGATCTTCCCGTCCTTCATCTTGATAGTCCCTTTTACTGGGTTTGCGCGACTTCCGCAGCGGTCACAAAACCTTTCTACAGGAAGAAAATACCCTGTACGAACTATTCGCTGCATGTCAGCGTAGTATAGAAAAAGCTCAGAGTCGTTCACTAGAGGAACGATCCCTCTTGAGCGAAGTCCACCGTCGTCCACTGCATGTTGAAGATGCAGGTTATCAAACGTGTACCGCTTCACAATGTAACCATCGTGGTCCCACTCATTTGTCGAGGCATTCCAGACAACATCGCTTCTATCGGGGTTCCAAAGCGGCGCAGGGTATGTGTTAGCTCCGGCCAGAGACGCTGAGGGAACAGTTAATACGCTTAACGTTATGATGATAACAAGAGCCGTGAAGACTCGCATTGCGATTGGGTGAAGTTTATTCATATATACTTGTTTTCTATCAAAAAACAGGATTGTTGTCAATCCTGTTTTATAACTTTGATAACGCCACGACAACAGCTGTATCTGCGCGTAACTGATGATCGCCAAGTGACGCGATGCAGGCTCCGAGCGACTCAGCTACTCGTGTCTCCTCGTCTGTGAATCCACCCTCTGGTCCAATAAGTAATGTGTTCACGTTCTTCGGGCACTCGCCGATGTCAAACTGTGTCGCAGACGAACACAGTACAACCTCATTATGAGACTCCAGCACTTGCTGAAATGTCTGCACGCCTTCCACCTGCGGAAGCCACGCGCGGCCACATTGTTCTGCAGCTTCTTTGACTATTAACTTCCATCGTGGGGGAGTGGTTTCTGGTCGCTTGATTACTCGGTCAGTAATCATCGGTACAATATTCCACACACCGAGTTCAGTCGCTTTCTCAAGCACCCATCGCATGCGGTCCTTTTTTAGAATTCCGATAGCGAGTGTCATTTCTCGTCCGCGTGGTTGAACTTTGGACGAATCTACTTTTGCAATTATGCCGTCTTTGCCGATGTGCGCAATTGTACAGTCCGCAACATTACCAACACCGTCAAAAAAACGTACTTGGTCGCCTGTGTGCAGTCTGAGTACAGACGTCATCTGTTTGTAGAGCTCGCCGACTTTCATAATCACCGCGTCGTCATTCATAGCAGACGGGTCAATGTGAAATTGTCGTGCATTTGTAATCATATTATATAGCGGCAACTCGGAGAACCTCGTCAACTGACGTTAGCCCCTCCATAGCTTTTAATATTCCGTCTTGAAGCATTGTGACCATTCCTTGTTCTGACGCAATCTTACGCATGTCTTGGTCGGACACTTGCCCGGATCGGATCACTGCTTCTACTGATGGGTTCACGACTAGAATTTCGTAAATACCGACACGCCCTTTGAATCCGCTTGTGCAGTCGGGGCAAGTTTTGGACGCCTCACTTGGAGCTTTGAACGTTGCCGTCGCAAGATCGGGAGCCTCTCCAGAGTTTGCTGGAATTTCAGTAATGATACCATTAACTTTTGTTGTCTCCTCTGCGCTGAGC